>JBIKTA010000188.1:0-5536 GCA_044348315.1 Burkholderiaceae bacterium
GGCACGCCAGGATAGCTCGGCGCTTCGACCCGGACTTGCGTAAAGAGATTCTGATACTCAGGCATGATGATTCTCCGGGCAAGGGTCAGGACCAGATCGGCAGACGCAGCCACCAGCCCCACCACTCAGGCCAGCCGCGCGTCCAGAAGGGGCCGCTGATCACGATGCAGACCGCGCTGAAGAACCCGGCTGACAAGGCCAGGAACAAGCCGAGCCTGTGAATACCCAGCGTGCCGACCGAGTAGCCGATGATGTCGCGAAAGAAAGTATCTTCGTGTTCGGGCGTCTTGACCGTCTCACCCGGGGCGGGGTTGGTCGATGACAAAATCAGAGAGCCGTGGAGCGCCAGCGCGAAGGTCGTTGTGAAAAACAACGACACGGCAATCATGTGCGCGGGGTTGTAGTGGAAGTGCAGATACTGGTATCCGACGTTCGACACCCAATCCAGGTGACTGAGGATGCCGTAGGGAAAGCCATGCCCCCATGCGCCCAGCAATACCGGCCGGATGACGACCAGTGTGACGTAGGCAAAGATCGCGACGCTGAAGGCCACCGGCACATGAAAGCCGATGCCGAGCTTTCGGCTGATCTCGACTTCGCGCAGCGCCCAGGAGCCGAAGGCACCAATCGCGCACACGGTGATCAACTGCCAGAGCCCACCTTCCTTGAGCGGTGCGAGGCCCAGTCCGTACTTGAGATCGGGCGGCGCGACGCTGATCTGCCACAGGTTCCAGGTGTTGCCCAGCGCCGCGCCATAGAGCAGCAGCGCCGTACCCACCACGGCAAAGAAGATCGTCGTGATCCCGAAGAATCCGACGTAGAAGGGGCCAACCCAGAAATCAAACAGGTCGCCGCCCAACAAGGTACCGCCGCGTACCCGGTACTTTCGTTCAAAACTCAACATGGCCATTTGCCCGCCCTCCAGAAATCACCGCTGGCGGCGGCTCGGTGCAAGCACCGCGCCGCCGTCGGCTGCACCTGCGACGACGTTTACTTCTTCGCCGAAGCCGCGGCTTTCGCGGCCTGATACTGCGTCTGCGTCATGCCGTCGAGCCAATTGAAGTTGGTCGTGCTGAGCAGGATCAGATGGATCATCGCTGCCAGCCCAAACAGAAAAACGCCTTGCGCAGCCATCGCGCGCAGCGGGTCGTACAGTTTCCAGATTCGCCACATAGAAATCACTCCTTTCAGACCAGATGTGACATCAGGGTGTAGACAGCTGCCTTGACGTCACTGAAGAGGTTCTTGCCGGCCTCTGCACCAGGCAGCCAGGAACGCCACGGAAGAAGCAGCATCTGCGAAATCAGCGCGACGACGAGCAGCAGTGCGTAGCTCAAACAGAAGATGCATTGGAAGGCGAAGTAATCGCCTCTGGGTTCGTGTCGAATCGAACCGCCATTCAGTGGATTCATGGCCACTCCTTATGCGGAGATCAGTTGAACCAGGGACGCCAGGCCCAGACGAGGATGTGAGCGACCACGGCAATCGCCGTGAAGCCCACCAGGCCCTGCATGTAGTAGGTATGAAACTCCTGGGCTTCCTCGTCGGTGAGTCCGGAGATGCTTCGCTTGTCACTCATGGGATGTTCTCCATAGAGGTGGCCTTGTCGGCCAGTCCACGCTGGGCCTGCGTGGAATAGGCAGCCGCGGCACCGCGCCACGACGTACGGTCTGTCCGATCTGTGCGGACATTGTTCGAAGAAAGAGGAGAGACAGTGAGGGTCGGATCAAACATGGGCGGCCTCCTCAGGTAAGCCAGCGACCGCTCGCATCCGTGCAAGCGTCACCGTGTCCTCACCCGCCTCGCGGGCACCACGCTCGGCCGCATCGCGCAGACGCTTGGCCGCAGAGATCTGCACGAGAACCGGCTCGCGAGCCACCCGCTCGGCCAGCAGCTCACGCGCACTTTCTTCCCAGAGGAGCGCCCGATGGTCGACCGCTGACGTACCCGTGGGCGTGGCGTCGACGCGATCGAGGTCGGTCGCAAGGGGCAGGATATGGAAGAGCGCGTCAAACAAGGCGTTGCAGTACTCCTGGACCAGATAGGTCGCCCCCGCATAACCCATGAAAGGTGTGCCGGTATGCCGTCGAATCAAGGCGCCCGGGAACGAAGCTGGAATGTAGGTTGCGCGCGCGCCGGCCTCGGCGAGGTACATGCGTTCATTGAAACTGCCGAACAGCACCAGTGGCGGCCGCTCCCGGCAAAGCTTGCGGATGGACTCGTTGTCGGTCTTCTCGCCTGGCCGGCGGGAGACCGCAAAATTGCAGGGCAAGCCAAGCTCGGTCTCAAAGAGGTTCCGCAGCCCCCGTGCATAGGTATCGGTGGCCACCACCGCAAAACTGGCCGTGCCGAAAAAATCCTGTGTGACCGAACGCCAGAGGTCCCAGATCGGCTTGATGGTGCTGTGCTTTTCCCTCTCGATGAAAGGCTCTGGGTCCAGGCCGAGCAGTTCGCCCAGGCTGCGCAAAAATCTCGTCGTGCTGTGAAGCCCGATAGGCGCCTGCAGATACGGCCGGTCGAGCGCCTCGCACAACATGCGGCCAAACTCGCGATAGAGGCAGACATTGACCTCGGCGTCGGCAAGCTTTGGGATGTCGGACAGGTGCGAGCCGAGCGGAAAGACCATGTTGACTTCGGCGCCGATCCCCTCGACGAGCCGCCGCAACTCGGCCAGATCGCTCGCCGAATTGAACACGCCATAGCACGGCCCGATCAAATTGACCCGGGGTCGAACCCCGGCAGGGCGGGGCTTGAGGGCCGGCACACGCTTGGGGCCATACTCGGTCCACAACCAGTACATCGCCCGATCGGCCGCCTGCCACTGATCCTCATCAATGGTCCGCGGCAAGAATCGCTGGATCGAAGTCCCCTCGGGCGTCACGCCGCCACCGATCATCTCGGCGATGGACCCGGTGACCACGACTGCAGGCAGGTCGGGATCGAGCACCTGATGCGCGCGACGCATCGACCCCTCGGTCCCTTCGCGGCCAAGTTGTTCCTCGGCGAGACCGGTCACCACGATGGGCAACTCGTGCGGCGGGAGCGCATCGGTGTAGTGGAGAACCGACGTGACGGGGAGGTTTTCGCAGCCCACCGGGCCATCGATGATGACCTGCAGCCCCTTGATCGCGGTGAACACATACACCGCGCCCCAGTAGCCGCCCGCGCGATCGTGATCGAGCACCATCATGGCCCCATCTCCTCGGCCTTGCGGCGGGCGAGTGCTTTCTCGAGCCTGCGGCGGTTGACGGCACGAAACTCCGGATGCTCGGGCGGGAGACCTTCCCAGACGCCTGCTCGGTCGCCTTCGCCCGCGTCACCAAAAAATGCCTTCATCTCGTCGAATCGGGACCGATTCGCCATGGCGGCATTGATGACCTGGGCGAGCGAGCCCGCCCCCGCCACACCGAAGAGCGGCCGAGCGGAAATCAGATTCGTGAAGTAGAGCGCGGGCAGACTCTTCTGCTTCGCAGCCTGAACCACGGGCGTCGTGCCGATCGCGAGATCCGGGCGGAACTCATCGATGGCCGCAAGATCCTGCTCAAGCGAAGCGCGGAATTGAACCGTCGTTCCCTGGGCCTCGAGCCACTGACGATCCACGTCTGAGAACGCAGTCCGCGGGCAGGCCGAACCGACATAGGGCACGCGTGCGCCGCTTTCGATCAGCAGCCTCGCCACGAGCAACTCGGACCCCTCGTAGCCTGAAACAGTGATCCGGCCCTGGATGGGCGTGCGCGCGAGCGCTGCACGGATCGCAGGCAGCACCGCCTGCCGGGCCTGCGCGATGCGGGCCGGGTCGACACCGGCGGCCTCACCGATCGCCTGCAGCCACTGCGCCGTGCCCTCATAGCCGACCGGGGCAGAGCCCACCACGGGCCGACCCGCAGACTCGAATGCGCGAACACTCGCGGTGTAGAAGGGATGAATCGCCGCGACCACCGAACAATCGAGCGCGGCATAGAGTTCACGCCACTCGCGGGTCGGTACAACCGATCCGACCGACAGGCCCAGATGGCCGAGCATCTGGCCGATCCCAACCGGGTCAGCCGGAAAAAGCTCACCGAGCAGGGTGACCGCAGGGCCTTGTCCTCGGCTCGCTCGCGGCGGCGCAACCGGACCCGCGCGGGCTTCTTCGATTGCGTATTGCAGCATCGCGCCGGCGAGCACGTCCTTGGCCTCGGCATGCGTGGGGACCCCAAAGCCCGGCACATCGATGCCGATGATCCGCACGCCATTGATCTCCTTGGGCAGCAGCTGCAGCGGCACGCCGCTCGCAGTGGGCACGCAGAGATTGATGATCACCACCGCGTCAAAGCGATCAGGGTCAGCCTCGCGGTAGACCGCATCGCGGATGTCTTCGAAGAGCTTGCCGGTGACGAGTGTCTCGGAGTTGAACGGCACATAACCCACGCTGCGCCGCGCACCGTAGAAATGCGAGGTGAAGGTCAGACCGTAGACGCAGCATGCCGAGCCCGAGAGGATGGTGGACGTGCGACGCATCCGCAGGCCCACCCGCAGGGATCCGAAGGCCGGGCACATGCTCTGCGGCTGGTCGTGCGGGCCCTTGGGGTAGTCGGCAGCGTAACGTTCGAGCGTCGCGCTCTTGCCTGCCTGCTCGGCCGCAGCCCGCATCGTATCGGCACCGGCGTGACAACCCTGCGCGGTCGCTTCAGCAAGAATGGGGATCGACGGTCTGGCATTCATGATGGCTGGCCTTGCGCGCTCAAACCTGCTCGTAGACGACTTCGAGCGAAGGTTTTGCAACCACCTCGGCGCCCATCATATCGGCCACTGTCGCCGGCTGAAGCACGACATCGCGCCCGACCGCGCTGGCCGAGAAGAGCCCCAGCAACTGATCCTGGGACAGAGGCCGCGGACGAACAGGGGGCGCCTCGGCGACATTGGTGGCGAGGGTTTCGAAGACCGGCGCCCAGGGTGTGCCAGGACGCCCGATGATCTCGTAACTCGCACTCTTGCGGCGGATGTCCTCGTTGGCCGGGATGGCCGAGAGAACGGGAATGCCGGCACGCTCGGCAAAGGCAGCTGCCTCTCCCGTACCGTCGTCCTTGTTGATCACCATACCCGCCACACCGACGTTGCCGCCGAGCTTGCGGAAATACTCCACCGCCGAGCAGACGTTGTTGGCGACATAGAGCGACTGCAGATCGTTGCTACCAACAACAATCACTTTCTGGCACATGTCGCGTGCGATCGGCAGCCCGAAACCGCCGCAGACCACATCGCCCAGAAAGTCGAGGAGCACATAGTCAAAACCCCAGTCATGAAAACCGAGTTTTTCCAGGGTCTCGAAGCCGTGAATGATGCCGCGGCCGCCGCAGCCTCGGCCGACTTCGGGCCCGCCGAGCTCCATCGCGAACACGCCATCACGCTTGAAGCAGACATCGCTGATCGAGACGCTTTCGCCCGCGAGCTTTTTGCGCGACGAGGTCTCGATGATCGTGGGGCAGGCCCGCCCGCCAAAGAGCAGCGAAGTGGTGTCGCTCTTGGGGTCGCAACCAATCAGGAGCACTTTGCG
>JBIKTA010000006.1:0-18018 GCA_044348315.1 Burkholderiaceae bacterium
GGTCTTCGCGTGACGTCGGTCGTGTCGTCCATGAAGCCCGATGAGCGCTTGCCGTGCTATCGGGCCGATGTGGTCTATCTCACCGCCAAGGAGCTTCTGGCCGATTTCCTCCGGGATCAGCTCGCTGCGCGCGCCGGGCATGATCCGCAACGGATAGCGCTGCGCCGCTGGCTCGGCACCATCGCGCCGGATGCGCGCGCTCCCCTGCTGCTGGTGCGCGGCCTTCACCACGCCATCGTCGACGAGGTCGACAGCGTGCTGATTGATGAGGCCGTGACGCCGCTGATCCTTTCGGCACCGAGGCCTGCGCTGGGGCTGACCGAAGCCGTGACGCTGATCAGGGATGTTGCCGACCGGCTTCAGGAAGGACGCGATTACGACGTGTTGCGACGGACCCGGACCGTCCGATTGCGCGATGCGGCCCGGGAGGCCGCTGCGGCTGTCGCGAGCCAGTTGCCTGCGGTCTGGCGCATGGCGGCCCGTCGCGAGGAATTGCTGCGGCAGGCGCTGACGGTACGGCACCTGATCCTGCCCGGTCACCAGTACGTGATCGACGACGGCGAGGTCGTGCTGCTCGACGAGTTCACCGGGCGGATGACGCCGGGCCGCACGCTGACTGCGGGTCTGCATCAGGCGATCGAGGCGCGTGAGGGCGTCGAGATCACCGACCCCAACGAATCGCTCGGGCAGATGAGTTTTCAGGGATTCTTTCGCAGGTTTCCCCGGCTGTCGGGTACCACTGGCACGGGCCGTGAGGCGGCCGATGAGTTCTGGAAGATCTATCGACTCGGCGTGATGCCGATCCCGACGCACAGGCCCCGCGTGACGCGAGTCTTCCGCCCACGCCTTTTCCGGACGGCTGAGGCGAAATGGCAGGCTGTTGTCGAACAGGTCGCCTCGCTCCATCAGCGCGGTCAACCGGTCCTCGTCGGCGTGAGAAGCGTCGAGGCAAGCGAGACGATTGCAGCCCTGCTGGCTGAGCGCAAGCTGCCCTTCGAACTCCTCAATGCGGTCCTGCATGCCGAGGAGGCGCGGGTCGTGGCGCGCGCAGGCGAGGCGGGTCGGATCACGATTGCAACCAACATGGCCGGGCGCGGGACCGATATCCGTCTGGGGGAGGGCGTCGATCGGCTTGGCGGTTTGCACGTGATCGTTGCCGAGATCAACGAATCGGGCCGGATCGACCGTCAACTCGCCGGTCGGTGCGGGCGCCAGGGTGATCCGGGCAGCGTTTCCGTTTTTCTGTCCCTCGAGGACGGATTGGCGAAGCGCTTCCTGCCGGCGGCCGGGCGGCTGGTTCTGGCGCTGGTCCTCGCGCTTCGTCTGCCGGGGCGCGCGGTCCTCGCGCGGGCCTTGTTTCGACACGCCCAGCGACGGGCCGAAGCCGATGCGTTCGGCCGGCGCCGCTCCGTGCTCAAGTCGGACGACTGGCTCGAAAGCGCGCTGCCCTTCGAGTCTGAAACCTAGGATCCATTCCATCGGGACCCGCATTCATGTTCAAGAGACTGGTGACGCTCGATTTCGCCCGACATGCGGGCTTGCGTGTGCGCCCTGCGGCCGACTTCGGATACGCGCGCGGGTTGCAGATGTCGGTCGTCATGCTGGGCGAGATCCGCCGGGCAAGCGCCCTCTATCCGATCGTCTTTGTGGAGGATCGCGAGACCGACGGCTTCAGGCCTGTCGCACTCTTCGGACTCCATCCGGGACAGAACGTCTTTGTGGACCCGGAGGGAGGGTGGCAGGCTTCCTACATTCCCGCAGTTCTGCGCGCTTACCCGTTTGCCCTGGCGCGAGGTGATCGGCCAGACCGCTTTCTGGTCTGCGTGGACGAGGCGAGCCCCTGTCTCGATACCGATGAGGGCGCGCCCCTTTTCAAGCCCGACGGGCAGGCGGCGGTGGCTCTCGATGAGGTGAAGGGCTTTCTTGCGCGCTTGAGGCAGATGCAGGTCGCTACGGATGCGTGGACTCGGGCGCTCGCCGAACGCAATCTGTTCACGCCCCTGTCGGTGATGGCGGCGGGCGAGACGACGCCACCTGCGCTGGACGGTTGTTTCGTCGTCAACGAGGAGCGGCTCGACGGCCTGCCACTTGAGCGGTTAGCCGAGTTGCGCGATCGAGGCGGGTTGGCCGCGATCTACGCGCATCTCGCCTCACTCCTGCAATTCGAGCGTCTGGAACGCTGATCGACCCGGCGGTCGGCCCGCGCTAATTGGGCCCCTTGCGCACGCGTTCCCGTTCCGCTGCGCACTGGGCAAGATGCTCGACCAACTGGCGGGCCATCGGCGTTTGCGCGGTCTCCTCGCGCCAGCAGATCGCGTGGTGGCGAACGGCCCAGGCGTCCTGCAAGCCGATGATGCGCAGGCCCAGTGCATCGGAGAGCGGGTTTGCGGCTTCAACGGGGATCACGCATAGCCCCAGGCCACGGGCTGCGCAGCGCATCGCAGCTTCGACAGTCGGGACGCTCAGGCGCGGCGGTGGAGGCGCCTTCGCCAAAGTGCCCGCGCGCATCAGCATGTCGATGAAGGTCTGTGCCCAGGGGAAGGAGATATAGGCATGCTCGAAGGCCTCAGGGATCGAGACCGACGTCCGGCCTGCCAGAGGGTGATCCGCCCGTACCCCGATCACCAGCTTGTCATGCCCGTACGAGATCGAGCGCAGCCCTCCCAGTTCCGTCATGTCCCAGACGATGCCGAGCGCTGCCCGCCCCTCGCGGACGGCCAGTACAGCCTCGGAGGTGACCCCCTGCGTGATGGCGATCCGAGCCTCGCCGTACTGGGGATCACATTGGAAGCGTGCAATGTCGTCGATCAGGTGCCCGGCGACGGCCGAATGGGTCGCCATCACCGAAACAAAGCTGGCCGTCCCGTCCTTGTAGAGCCCCATCGCATCGTGGAGCCGCCGCGATTCCTGAAGGAGATTGCGTGCATTGGCCGCGAGTGCGAGGCCTGCCGAGGTTGGAATCACTCCGCCCCCGCCCCGCCGCAGCAGCGTCACGCCAAGCTCGCGCTCGAGCCTCCCCAGCCGCTTGGTGATCGCCGAGGGCACGATTCCTTCGCGCTCGCTGACCTGCAGGATGCTGCGCGCATCGCAGACCTGGACAAAGAGCCGCAGGGTGGTGAGATCGAGATCCTCGGGTGGCGAAAACATCGGGTGACACCCCGCATCGGGGTTGGACGGAGGGCAGATTCGACACATTGCCACGAAAATTCGCGCCCGTCTCTGACGTAATATTGCGGCCCGCCCTTGCGCAGCCTCTTCCCTCCCGTTCCGAAGCGTCGTTCCAGATGTCCGCAACACTCAATCCCGCGCAGCGTGAGGCGATCCGCTATCTCGATGGGCCTTGCCTTGTGATTGCCGGGGCCGGCAGCGGCAAGACCCGCGTGATCACTCACAAGATCCTGCATCTGGCCGAGGCCGGCGTGGCGCCCGAGGCGATTGGTGCCATCACGTTCACCAACAAGGCGGCGCGTGAAATGGCCGAGCGGCTCGATGCGATGCAAAAATTCGCACCGGGCCGGCGTCCGACGGTGTGCACCTTTCATTCGCTGGGTTTGCAGATTCTCAAGCGCGAGGGCGAGCGGGTCGGACTCAAGCGCAGTTTCTCGATTCTCGATGCCGATGACAGTGCGGGCATTCTTGCGGGGGCGATCGCCACCACCGATCGCAAACTGATCCGGAGTGCCCAGACCGCGATATCACTCTGGAAAAATGCTCTTCTCGATCCCGAGCAAGCCCTCGCGCAAGCCGCCACGGCGGTCGAGGCGAGCTTCGCACGGGCCTGGCGCGAGCATGCTGCGACGCTGGCGGCCTATCAGGCGGTCGATTTCGACGACCTCATCGGCTTGCCCGTCCGTCTGTTCGAGGCCCATCCCGACTGTCTGCAGGCCTGGCGCGAGCGCCTGCGCTACCTGCTGATCGACGAATACCAGGACACCAACGCCGCCCAGTACCGGCTGCTGCAGCTTTTGGCCGGTTCGCGGGGTGCGTTCACTGCAGTGGGTGACGATGATCAGTCGATCTACGGCTGGCGGGGTGCCACGCTCGACAACCTCGCGCGGCTGGAGCGCGATTTTCCGAGTCTGCGTCGGATCATGCTGGAGCAGAATTACCGCTCGAGCCGCAACATTCTCGACGCGGCCAACCGCCTGATTGAGCGCAATCCCAAGCTGCATCCCAAACGCCTCTGGTCGGACCTCGGAACGGGCGATCCGCTGACGGTGGTGCCCTGCGAGGACGACGAGGCCGAGGCCGAGTCGGTGGTCATGCGTCTGCAAGCCCACCGCTTCGAGCGACGCGGCCCGTGGCGCGACTACGCGATTCTCTATCGCGGCAACCACCAGGCTCGTGTGATCGAGCAGGCCTTGCGCAAGGAAAACATCGCCTACGTACTCTCAGGTGGGCAGTCCTTCTTTGAGCGCAGCGAAATCCGGGACCTGCTGGCCTGGCTGCGGCTGATCGCCAACGACGATGACGACCCGGCGTTCATCCGTGCGGTCACGACGCCCAAGCGTGGCGTCGGCACCGCAACGCTCACCGTGCTCGGTCAATACGCAGGCGAGCGCCGTCGATCGATGTTCGCAGCGCTCTTTGAGACCGGCTTCGAGGCTCGAGTGGCCCCGCGTCAGCTGGGCCCGCTCAGGGAATTCGGCGATTTCATCAATCGGATCGCCTGGCGAGCCGCGCGCGAGCCGGCCGCGCAGGTGCTCGACGATCTGATGGCGGCAATCGATTATCGGGCCTGGCTGGCCGAAACCTGCGATGAGCGGAGCGCCGCCACCCGTTGGGGGCACGTCTGCGACTTCCTGGACTGGCTGAAAAAACGAGGCGAAGCAGAGGGCTCGACCCTTGCCCAGGTCGCACAGTCGATTGCCTTGCTCGCGCAGCTCGATCGGCGTGAGGACGAGGCTGATGCCGTTCGGCTGATGACCATTCACGCCTCCAAGGGCCTCGAGTTCCCGCACGTGTTCATCGTGGGCTGCGAGGAGGGACTGTTGCCCCATCTGGGCTCGACCGAGGAGGAGCGCGCGGTCGAGGCCCCTCCATCCGCCGCATCAGGGGCGGCGCTGCGCGAGCCCGATCGCGCGGGCGCTGCGGCTCAACGCATCGAGGAAGAGAGGCGTCTCATGTACGTGGCGGTCACCCGGGCGCAGAGAAGCCTCATTTTGACCTGGTGCCGCCACCGCAAACGCGCGCGCGAAATGCAGCCGCGCGAACCTTCCCGCTTTTTGGCCGAGATGGCGCTGGCGAGTCAGGCCTCGGGTCCGCCGACGGTCAGCCGGGAGTCGGGAAAAGCCAAGCTGGGCGCACTGCGCGCGCTGCTCGCCTCAAAATCGGCGGCAACCGGCTAGAAGCGTATTGCTCTGGCCACCTTCGGATGTCAAGTCCAATCGGCGAGACCGCACAATCCTTTGAGCGCCTGAACGTCCGCAGGTGCTTACTTGGCCGCCTCAGCCGGGGGCGGGGGCTCTTCGAATTTGCCGCCTGCCGCATTGGACATGTAGACGACCGCACGCAGCAGCTCGTAATCCGAGGCTGCGCCGCCGGCCTGCGCGGCCATTGCGCCCTTGCCCTTGATCACCGCATTGACCAGAGAGTCGAGCCCTGTGGGCAGTCTTGCCGCCCACTGCTCTGCGTCGGCGAATTTCGGAGCGCCCGCGACGCCGGCCGTGTGACAAGCTGCGCACTGGGCCAGATAGACCTGCTCGCCGGACTTCAGCACTTTGGGCGCGCTCGCGTCGACGAGCTCAAAGCCCGCGACCGGCCGGATGCGCGTTTCGATCGCATCCGCGCTCATCGCGTCGCTGCCTGACCCGGTGCGCTTGCCCGCGCCCACGAACATCACCAACAGCACGATGATCAGCACCGGCACCACAAGGGCCAGTGATACGACTGTGATCAGCTGCTTCGGGGTCTTGATAGGGGTTTCGTGTTCTTCGCTCATGGGCCTGCCAACCGCTTGAGAATGCCAAGACGAGCAATTGTATCGGTAAATCTGCTGATAACGGCGCGTCTCTTGTCGAGTCCCATCGTTAAGCCGCGCGGTCAGCGCCCGGGTCAGCCCCATCAATCCCGGCTTCGCCGTGACGCGCTCGCCGAAAGAGGTTATCCTTCGCCTCCTCGACAGTTTTGCTTTCGGACTGGATCTGTCGTCATGGCGCCCGTAGCTCAGTGGATAGAGTACTGGCCTCCGAAGCCAGGGGTCGCGCGTTCGATCCGCGCCGGGCGCGCCAATTTTCAGTCTCGTGCTGGGCTCCTCATCGGGCGTCTGATACCTTGAGCTCTCACCTGTCTTCCCGCCTGATTGCCACGGCCCGCGCTTTCGATAGCCCGGTTGCCACGGCCAACATTCCGGTTCACCGTGCCTCGACGGTGCTGATGCGAGATCTCGAGGAGGCGCGTCGCGTCGGCGAGGCGGTCGGGCGGGGCGATCGGCACGCGAGCAGCTACGGCACGGCCGGCACGCCCTCGACGATGGCGCTCATGGACGCCGTGGCCGAGCTCGAGGCGCCCGGGCACGATTGCCGGGCAGCGCTGATGCCTTCAGGCCTGTCGGCGATTTCGACCCTGTTGCTTGCATTTCTGGGCCCCCGCGATCATCTTCTGGTCCCCGACTCGGTCTATGGCCCGACTCGGGCATTTTGTGACGGCATGCTGACCGCGCATGGCATCGAGGTCGAGTATTACGCGCCTGCGCTGGGCGCCGCGATCGAATCCAGGATCCGCCCCAACACGCGGCTCATCTATCTCGAAAGCCCGGGTAGTTACACCTTCGAAATCCAGGACATTCCCGCGATCTGTGCCGTGGCGCGCCGACGCGGCGTGCTGACCGCGGTCGACAATGCCTGGGCCTCGCCCGTCTTTGCGCGTCCCTTCGATTGGGGCGTTGATGCTTCGGTGCTGCCATTGACCAAGTACTGGAGCGGGCACTCGGATGTGCTCATGGGTGCGGCCGTGGTGCGCGCCGAGCTCTGGCCTCAGCTGTGGGCGACCGTGCGCGGACTCGGTCTATGTGTCGGCGGCGATGATGCCTACCTGATTCTCCGGGGGGTGCGGACCGCCGAGGTGCGGATGCGCCGCCACCAGGACAATGGCCTCGCGGTGGCGCGCTGGCTCGCCAGCCGGCCCGAGGTTGCGCGGGTCTTCCACCCGGGGCTCCCCGATCACCCGCAGCATGCGCTCTGGCAGCGCGATTTTTCCGGGGCGAGCGGCTTGTTTGCCTTTGAGCTCGCGCGGGAGGCAACCGGTGCTCACGGCGCGGGTTTCAACCCGGCAACGGCTGCATTGTGTGAGCGACGCCGTCATTTCGGCATCGGCTATTCCTGGGGCGGTTTCGAAAGCCTCATCATGCCCGCCCGGCTCGAGGGCGGTCGCAGCGTCGAGCCCTGGACGGGCGGTGCGTTGATCCGCGTGCATATCGGACTCGAGGACCCGGCCGATCTGATCGCCGATCTCGAAGAGGGTTTCGAGGCGATGCGCGCGGCGGTGGGCCGGAGCGCCTGAGCGCTGGCTCAACCGCGGGCCTGGTTGAATCCGCGCTGGCTAAATCTCGGGCCACACGGCACCCGTTCGGCGGTTCGGCTACAGGCGAGGACCCGCCCAGCCTTGGCCCGTCAATGCCGGGTGTCGTCACCCTGCTGGAAGGGCGTCGCCGCGCGTTTGACTTCCGCCATGTCGAGCTCGCGCACCTGACGCAGCACATCTTCGAGCGCACCCTTGGGCATCGCCCCGGGCTGCTGGAACACGATCACCTGCTCGCGAAAGATCATCAGCGTGGGAATCGAGCGGATGCCGAAATGTGACGCGAGCGACTGCTCCTCGTCGGTGTTGATCTTCACAAAACGGGCGTCGGGATTTGCCTCGGCAACCTTTTCGAAGATCGGCGCAAAACTGCGGCAGGGGCCGCACCAGGGCGCCCAGAAATCGACGACGACAATGTCATTGCCGCTGATCATGGTGTCGAAATCATCGGTGGTCAGCGCGGAGACGCTCATGGCAAAAATCCTGTGGTGATCGTCCTGCCGGGGATTGGCAGCGGGTTGTTTGGATATTGTCTCACCCGCGATCGCTTGCAAGAGCGGCTCAGCCGGGTTGTTGTGCGATCGGCGTCGCGCCGCAGGTACAATCCGCGGCCATGCTCAAGGAACACAAACAGACGCTCGCCGCCCTGTTCGCACAGGCCGCCTACGAGCTCGCTCAAGCCGCCGGCCATCCGCTCGAATCGCCGCCTCAGGTCACGCTCGAGCGCCCGCGCCAACCCGAGCACGGTGATCTCGCCTGCAATCTTGCGCTGCAGCTCGCGCGTCCGCTGAAGCGCGCGCCGCGCCAAGTCGCGCAGGACCTCGCCGATGCGGTGAGCCGGCTCGACGCGGCTGCCGGGCGGCTGATCGCGTCCATCGAAATCGCCGGTCCCGGTTTCATCAACTTGCGTATTGCGTCCGATGCGCGTCGGTCGGTCGTCAGGACCGTACTGCGCGACGGTGCACGATTTGGGTCGAACGACAGCGGGGCCGGTGAGCAGGTGATCGTCGAGTTTGTGTCGGCCAACCCCACCGGTCCGCTCCATGTCGGTCATGGCCGGCAGGCCGCTCTCGGCGATACCTTATCGGCGGTGCTCGAGGCCAATGGCTGGCAGGTGACCCGCGAGTTCTACTACAACGATGCAGGTGCGCAGATCCATAACCTTGCCTTGTCGGTTCAGGCCCGCGCGCGCGGCATCGCACCCGACGACCCCCAATTTCCCACCGATGGCTATCGCGGGGAGTATGTACAGGACATCGCCCGCGACTATCTGGACCGCGCGACGGTGGTGTCGGAGCGGGTGCCTGCGGTCACGGCGCTGGGCGACCCCGAGGATCTCGAGGCCGTACGGCGTTTTGCGGTGGCCTACCTGCGGCGCGAGCAGGATATCGACCTCCGGGCCTTTGGTGTGCGTTTTGATAACTACTACCTCGAGTCCTCGCTTTACACGGACGGACGCGTCGATCAGGCGGTCGAGGGTTTGATCCGAGCCGGTGTCACGTTTGAAGACGGTGGGGCCTTGTGGTTTGCCAGCACCCGCTTCGGCGATGACAAGGATCGGGTGATGCGCAAATCCGATGGCGGCTACACCTACTTCGTCCCCGATGTTGCCTATCACGTGACCAAATGGCAGCGTGGTTTCCCGCGTGCGGTCAATGTTCAGGGCTCGGATCACCACGGCACGATTGCCCGGGTGCGTGCAGGGCTTCAGGCATTGGGGCTGGGCATCCCCGCGCAGTATCCGCAGTACTTGCTGCACAAGATGGTCACGGTGATGCGCGGCGGCGAGGAGGTCAAGATCTCCAAACGTGCCGGGTCCTATGTCACGCTGCGCGACCTGATCGATTGGAGCGGCGCGCGAGACGAGACCGATGCGCCCGAAGTCGCCGAGCAGCGTGGCCGGGACGCCGTCCGGTTTTTCCTGGCCTCGCGCAAGGCCGACTCCGAATTCGTGTTCGATGTCGATCTGGCGCTTGCGCGGACCGATGAGAATCCCGTCTACTACATTCAGTATGCGCATGCCCGGATCTGTTCGGTGATCGAACAAGCCGTGCGCCTGGCCCAGACCGATACGCAGTCGCTGGTCTCTGCGCTCGCAGCAGGCGCGGCGGATCCGGCCTTTCCGCTCGAGGGCTTGTCCACCCCCCGGGAAGATGCGCTGATCGCGCAACTCGCCGCCTTTCCCGAGCTCGTCGAGTCGGCGGCCGATGAGCTTGCCCCGCATTCGATTGCCTTTTATCTGCGCGAGCTCGCTGCGGCGCTGCATGCTTACTACAATGCCGAGCGGATTCTGGTCGAGGATCCGCAGTTGCGGCAGGCCCGCATCGCCTTGTTGCTTGCCGTGCGGCAGGTGCTGCGAAATGGCCTCGCCCTGCTCGGAGTATCCGCCCCCGAGAGGATGTGATGCAGAGTCGCCGTCCGACGGTGCCCGCGCGATTGCAGCAGGGAACGCTCCTGCTGGGCTTGATGATTGGCATCTTGTGCGGCTTGGCCGTTGCGGTCGTCGTGGCGGTTTTTGTGACGCGTGCACCCTTGCCTTTCGTGAACAAGGTGCCGCGTGCAGGCGAGCGGAGCACCGAAATCCGCGCGGGCGCCGAGTTGCCCGACCCGAACCGCTCGCTTGCTGCCCGGGCACCCGCATCATCCCCCGCCCAGCCCGGCGCCGCCGCAGGGCAGACGGCTACACCGAATGTGCCTGGGCAGGTGGTACCCGCGCCGGGAGGCGATGCGCCCGCCGCGGGTACCACGTCGGAGCGAGTGCACTATATGCTTCAGGCTGGTGCCTTCCGATCGTCTGATGACGCTGACAACATGCGGGCCAAGCTGGCCCTGATCGGGTTTGAAGCGAGAATCAGCGCGACCGAGGCCGGCGCCGAGCGACTTTATCGAGTACGCATTGGGCCTTACAGTCAGCAGGATGATGTCAACCTCGCGCGTTTCAGGTTGGCCGAAAACGGGATCGAGGCGACGGTGGTCCGCCAGCGCTGAACGGGGTTCGCGGATCGCTTTCGTTTGGGGATCGCTTTCGCCATACGCCATTCAGGAGGATGTTCATGAGACACGATCGGAGAATGCTGGTACGAAGCTTGGCCGTCGGCACAGCGTGCGCGGTGGTTCTGCCCGCGCAGGTGTCGGCCCAGCCCGTGGCGGGCCGCGAGTACCGGGTACTCGCCACCCCGCAGCCAGTCGAGGCGCCCGCGGGCAAGGTCGAGGTGATCGAGTTCTTTGCCTACTGGTGCCCGCACTGCCATTCACTCGAACCCGTGCTGGCCGACTGGAAGAAGCGCTTGTCAGGCGATGTGCTGTTCCGTCGAGAGCATGTGAGTTTTCGAGAGACACGCATTCAGCAGTTGCACTACGCGTTGGTCGCGATGGGGCGTGATGCGGAGCTTGCGCCGCGCGTCTTCAACGCGATCCATGTTGAGCGCCAGCGTCTTGATTCGCCTCAGAAAATGGCAGAGGTGCTCGGTCTGGATGCCAAACAATTCGCCGCCGTCTACGACTCCTTTGCCGTACGGACGCGAGCGCGCAGGGGCTCACAGATCGCTGAAGCCTATGGGATCGATGGCGTGCCCTCGCTCGCTGTGGCCGGTCGGTTCGTGACGGCACCGAGCGTGGCCGGCTCAAACAGCGCTGCGCTCAAGGTCGTCGATCATCTGGTCGAGCTCTCCCGCAAGCGCGGCTGAACCTTCGTTCAGCCGGTCGCGCGAGCGGGTCCCGGGACGGGCGATGCCGACCATTGAACGCTCTTCGCCCGAGCGTGGCGGTCATCCCGTCGTGGCGCTCCGCGGGGCGCTGTCGGGGGTGGGCCATGGGCCCCCTCGGATCGTGTCGCTCGTGCCGAGTCTCACCGAACTGATTTGCGATCTTGGACTCGCCGATTGTGTGGTCGGTCGAACCGCCTTCTGCGTGCATCCTGAGCGGGCGCTCGCTGGTGTGCCTCGGATCGGCGGCACGAAAACCCCGAAGCTTGAGCGGATTCTCGAGCTCGCGCCCACCCACGTTCTGGTGAACGTTGACGAAAATCGTCGCGAGGATGCCGAGTGGCTCGCCGCCCGCGTGCCCATTCTGGTCGTCACCCATCCGGTTGAGGTGGAAGACCACTTCGAGCTCTTCGCTCGGCTCGGAACCTTGTGGGATCGCGGCCGTGAAGCGCAACAACTGGGTCTGCGGCTCAGCGAGGCGCTCGACCGTTTGTCGGCTCGATCGTATGATCCGGTACAGGTGGCCTATCTGATCTGGAGCGAGCCCTGGATGACCATTTCGCCCGATACCTTCATCGCCAGGATGCTGGCCACGGTAGGCTTGATCAACGTTCCGGATCCCGGCTGCGGGGGGCGGTATCCCGCCGTCGCGCCGGAGCGCCTCGCAGCGCGCGATGTGTCGGCACTTCTTCTTTCGTCCGAGCCCTGCCGTTTCAAGCTAGCCGATCGGCAACGGCTGCTCGCGCTGTCGGCCTTGGGCGGGAGGAGCGGGCCTCGGATTCCGATTTTGGGTATCGATGGCGAGATGTGTTCCTGGTATGGGTCTCGCGTGATTCACGCGTTTGACTATCTCGCGGGCTACCGGCGTCGTCTCGAAGCCCGGATCGCGCGGCGAGCGTCGAGATGGAGCGCTCATGCGGCGAGTTGAAGAGGCGGGACAGTGTCGGGGCGGTGCTCGGACTTGGAGCGCCGAGACTGTCGGATTCGCGGGACAATCAGGATCCGCGCGCCGACGTTCATCGGAAGGCGATGGTCGCCACTGGCTCGTGGTGGCTGCGCTGGTCTGCGTAACGCTGCTTGCGGCGGGTTGTGCGAGTCCGTTCAAGTCCAAGCCGGAGACCGCGCCGTCGGGCTCGCCCGCCCCAGGCGCAGGGCGCTACTACCTCGACGATGGACCCGGTGAGCGACCGATCGCCGAACTCGAAGCGCTGCCGGATGCGGTGCCCCGAACCGAATCCTTGCATCGCTTTGCCAACCGTCCGTATGTCGTCTTCGGGCGCAGCTACCAGCCGATGACCCGGCTCGAATCTTTCCGTGAACGCGGTACCGCCACCTGGTACGGTCGGCGTTACCATGATCGGCCCACCGCCATCGGTGAGCGTTATGACATGTATGCGATGACGGCTGCTCACACCCGTTTGCCATTGCCCAGCTACGCGCGGGTGACCCATCTGGGCAATGGCCGATCAGTCATTGTCCGAGTCAACGATCGTGGTCCCTTCCTGCATGGGCGGGTGATCGATCTGTCCTACGCCGCAGCCGCCCGTCTGGGTTTTGCCCGGGGCGGTACTGCGGAGGTCGAGGTCGAACTGATCACCGATCCTGAGATCCTGGCGGGCGGATCCGGCCGGGCGCCGGCGCCCCCCGGTTCGAGTGCGCAGCCTCCTGCGGCGGGCGTGCCGCCCGAGATTCTGCTGCCCGAATCCAAGCCCGAGCCCGCGAGTCGTCCGGCGCGCCGAGTCGATTCCGTGCCGGCGAGTGTCCCCTTGCCTCAAGCCAAGCCTCTGCGGGCGATTGTCCCCGACGCCCTGCCCGATGCTTTGGCGGTCGGAGGAAGTGCACCGACTGGGGCGCCCGTGCCGCTGGTGTCGGGTTCTCAAGTCGTACAGATCGGTGCCTATAACAGCCGCGACAATGCCGAGGCGGCCCAGAGGGCGCTTCAATCCCGCTTGGGATCACCGGGCGTTGCCCTGGCAGTGCGCCAGGACGGAAAGGTGTTTCGACTCCTGGCGGGGCCTTTTCAGGATGCCGAGCAGGCACGGGCCGCCGCAGTTCGGATCCGTTCGATGACCGGGATCGAAGCTTTCGCCCGCAGGCTTTGAGCGGCGAGGCGGCCTCGACTCGCGTTCACCGCTCCTGCAGCCGGGTCGCCATTCGATAGAGTGAGCCACTGGGGAGCTCTGCCAGCCGCTCGATCAGCCGACTGGCCTTGCGTGCGCCAAGCTCGGGCAGGAGGCCCCGCAGCAGGGCCTCGGTCTCGAGCGTGAGCGTCACCGGTTCGCCGGGCGCGTCTTCCGCCTCGTCGGCCAGGGCCGATGGGTTGGGCTCGGGCAGCGGCTGCCCAATCACCACGACGTATTCCCCCTTGGCGCGGCCGGGGTGTTCCGCTAGCCACGCTTCAAGTGCCTCGGCCGGCATCCTTGCGATTTCCTCGAAGTGTTTGGTGAGTTCGCGGCCGAGTGCCACGGGGCGCGACGCGCCGAAGACGGCCACGATCGCCGCGCAGGTGTCAGCGATCCGGTGAGGGGCCTCGAACAGCACGACCGTGCGCCCGATTGTTGCAAGTTCGCGCAGCCGCCGTTCGCGCGGGCCTGGCCGCTGTGGCAAGAACCCTTCGAAGATGAATCCGCCCTGTGCGAGGCCGCAGGCGCTCAGCATTGCGGTCAGTGCTGACGCACCGGGGATGGGAATCACCCGCAGACCGGCTGCGAGCACCGCTGAGACGACCTGCGCTCCGGGATCACTGATCGCAGGCGTGCCCGCATCGCTCACCAGCGCCACTGAGGCACCCCCGCGCAGCATCTCGACGATGCGTGCGGCGGCCTCAGTTTCATTATGCTGGTGGGCGGCAAGCAGCCGGGCGCTCGAGCCGATGTGGTTGAGCAGGGTGCGGGTGACGCGGGTATCTTCGGCTGCGACGCAATCGACGCGGCGCAGCACTTCGGCCGCGCGCGCGCTCAGATCGTCGAGGTGGCCAATCGGCGTGCCCACTACATATAATGTTCCGGCTGAGGGGCGGTGCGCCTGCAGCGTCGTGCGTATCGACGGGGCGGTTGAGGTGGGCGCGCGATGGGCTGCGGGCTGCTTTTTGCCCGGCGGGAAAGTCGCTTCGATGGTTCACCTCCGACAGGCACACTGGCCATGGTTCGATCTCCCACGCAGCTCGATGGTGATCTCGCCGAGGAACAGGCGCTACGATACCTGCTCGATGCGGGTTTGCGCCTGATCGATCGCCAGGTCGACCGCCGCCTGGGCGAAATCGATCTGATCATGGTCGAGGGGCACCGTATCGTGTTTGTCGAGGTTCGGCGCCGGCGCAGTCGCGCGTTTGGGGGCGCAGCGGCCTCGGTCACGCCTGCCAAGCAGCGCCGGATCCGGCTCGCCGCGCAGTCCTGGCTGCAGCAGCACTACGGCAATCGTTGGCCGGAGTGTCGGTTTGACGTCTGCGCGATCGAGGGCGACACGATCGACTGGATCGCTGGCGCATTCTGACTATAATCGTAGAATCTTCTTCAGCTTTGCCCGGCATCATCATGAAACATATCGCCCGGAATCTCACTTTATCCCTCCTCTTGGGTTCGACCGTGTTGACCACGGGCTGTTTTGGCCTGGCTGCGACCGGACTCATTGTCGGCTCGGTGGCGATGACCGATCGGCGTACGTTCGGCGCGCAGACCGAAGACACGAGCATCGAGATCAAGGCCAAGCTACGCGTCAACGAGCAGCTCCGCTTTCCGGGCGGGGTGTCGGTTACGAGCTACAACCGGCGCATCCTGCTCACCGGACAGGTGGCCAACGAGGACGACAAGCGCCGGGTCGAGCAGGTGGTGCGCGGCATCGATAACGTGCGTGCCGTTCAGAACGAGTTGCAGATCGCAGGCCAGCCAGGGCTCACCTCGAGCGCGGCCGATGCCACCACGACAGCCGGGGTCAAGGCGGCGCTCATCGAATCCAAGGAAACCCCTGCCGCCTCGATCAAGGTGGTCACCGAGTCCGGGGTCGTTTACCTGATGGGCCTTGTGACCCAGAAAGAGTCCCAGTCGGCTGTGCGGATTGCGAGTCGGGTCCGCGGCGTGCAGAAGGTGATCGCCGTGTTCGAGGTCATCTCCGAAGAGGAGCTTGGCCGCATCGGCAGGCGCGCCAATTGAGCCTGCCCGCTGCCCTGGCATCGCGTTTGCGCTTGCCGGTGGTGGCGGCGCCGATGTTCATCATTTCCAACCCCGATTTGGTGATCGAGCAATGCAAGGCGGGTGTGGTTGGGTCGTTCCCCTCCTTGAACGCGCGGCCAGCCGAAGTGCTCGATGATTGGATCGTTCAGATCAAGACGGCGCTTGCCGCGCACGACGCGGCTCACCCTGATCGCCCCAGCGCGCCCTTTGCGGTCAATCTGATCGTTCACCGCTCCAATGACCGGGTCGATCAGGATCTCGCCGCGTGTGTCAGGCACCAGGTTCCGATCGTGATCACTTCGCTGGGCGCACGTCCCGAGGTCAATCAGGCCGTTCATGCCTACGGCGGCATTGTATTTCATGATGTCATTGACAACCGATTCGCCCGCAAGGCGATCGAGAAGGGTGCGGACGGTCTGATTGCGGTCGCCGCAGGCGCAGGCGGCCATGCCGGCGTGCAGTCGCCCTTCGCGCTGGTGCAGGAGATTCGCGAGTGGTTTGACGGTCCGCTGCTGCTGTCCGGCGCAATCGCTGGCGGTTCGGCCATCCTGGGTGCACTGGCGGTCGGTGCAGACCTGGCGTATGTCGGCTCAGCGTTTATCGCCACGCAGGAGGCGCATGCGGCCCAAGCCTACAAACGCATGATCGTTGAGTCCTCGGCCGAAGACATCGTCTACACCTCGCTCTTTACCGGCGTGCAGGGCAATTACCTCAAGCCCTCGATTGCCGCGGCGGGACTCGATCCGGACCGGCTCTCCGAGAGCGACCCCACCAAGATGGATTTTGGCAACGATCGCGCCGCGCGCGCCTGGAAAGACATCTGGGGATGCGGGCAAGGGATCGGCGCGGTGAAGGCCATCGTCCCGGTGGCCGAGCTCGTTGATCGTCTCGGACGTGAGTATTGGGCCGCCCGCGCTGATCTGATCGCCCGAACGACTGAGGTCGCGCAGACACCGGTTCGGGCCTGAACGCGGCAGCCATCGTCTCGAGACCCCTTGCTCTTCAACGCTTTAATCGCGGCGCGTGCGCCACTTCTTCAAGGCGTCTGGAATGTCCTGCAGGTCGCGCATCACCACGACACCGTCGGGCGCGCGGCGCAGCAGCACCGGACTCTGTCCGCCCGCCCACAATTCGGTCGAGCGCGGAAGCTTGGCCCTCAGTTCGGCCAGACCGTCGAGCACCGCGTTGGGGCCGAGGCTCGCGGTAAAGGAGAGCGCCACGACGTCTGCATGCTGCGAGGTGGCTGCGAGCACGATGTCCCAAATGGGGGTCTGGACCCCCAGGGACAGGCATCTACAGCCTTCGAGCGCGAGAATCGCTTCGACCATCAAGAGCCCCAGGCCGTGGCTTTCGTTGGGAAACGTGGTGAGCAGTACTCTCGGACGTGCGGAAGCGAGCGGGATCGTGCTGATGGCATTGCGCAGCACGATCTGCATCGATTCGGTGTAGAGATGCTCTTCGAACACCTCGAAGTGGCCACGCGCCCAGGCTTCACCCACCATCCTGTTGAGCGGTGCGGCCACGTCGATCACAAAGCGATCGAGCCCCATCCTGAGTGCGGCCTGAGAGAGCGCGCGGCGGAGCGCCTCGACCTCATGGGCTTTGGTCAGATCAATGTAGCGCTGCAGATCCTCATGGCCGCTGCGTCGCAGATCGTCGCCGTCGCGCGGCGATTCCGCAGACTGGGCCGCCATCTGCTGGAGTGTTTCGATCGGCAGGCTGATGATCCGCCCGGGGCGATGCCCCGCGTCCATCAGGCGGCGAATCACCCTGAGTTTGTCGATCTGCTCGACCGGGTAGGCGCGCTCGCCATAGGCGTCACGGGTCGGATTGGGAAAGCCGTAACGCCTTTCCCATACGCGCAGGGTATCCTTGGCAAGGCCGGTGTCGCGTTCGACAGCGGATATGCTCAGCAGAATGTGGGCTGCGCCCGCTCGATCATTCATCGTCTGTCCCGCGCTGTTTCGCCGCGGCCCGTTGCAACGGGCTCTTCGAGATCAGCGAGGCGGGACTTTGAAGGTGTCTTGGACAAAACATACGTCCCTCTCAGTGTGGACCGGATATTACGCCCGAATGCGCTCATTGACTAGAACACGCCGAAGCCCCAGGAATTTTGTAGGGGATTTGTGTACGACACCGTTTGGTCATAATATGACCGAAGAGTCACAAACCGTGATGCGTGTCGGCGCGTCGGGTCGACCGGGCGCCCTGTTTGAGCGCCCCCGCTGTCGGATGCTCCGGCACGGGATTTCTCTTTCTGGAGTCCAGACGTGCGTATAGCGGTGATCGGAACAGGCATATCGGGATTGGCCGCAGCGCTTCGCCTGAGTGCGCAGCATGAAGTCGTGATGTACGACAAGTCTGCGCGTCCCGGTGGGCACACGCACACCGTGGATATTGCAATCGACGGCATCACCTATCCGGTCGATACAGGCTTCCTGGTGTTCAACGACCGCACCTATCCCAAGCTGATTGCGCTCCTCGATGAACTGGGTATTGAGAGTGCTCCTTCCGACATGTCGTTTTCGGTGTCCGTTGGTCCGCATCGACGCGAGTGGTCCGGTTCCAGCCTTGCCAGTCTTTTCGCTCAGCCCGCCAATGCATTGCGGCCGGCCTTCTGGGCCATG
>JBIKTA010000189.1:0-5524 GCA_044348315.1 Burkholderiaceae bacterium
GCGAGACGTTCAGGATGCGCGCCGAGGCTGGGCCTGAACGCGAAGTCATGGATCAACCTGCTCAGTTCAATCGGCAGATCGAGGAGTTCGCGGACACCCACGCTGGCCATCAGGCCCCCTCAGCGGCGGAGGGCGGGACACGCCGCGCGCGCCAGAGCATCACGCCCAGGGCGACCAGCCCGACCACGGCCAGCGCGACCACCGCAATCAGCACCCAGCCGAAGGTGCGCAGGGACGCGGCGGCGAGCGGGGGCACATCAACGCCCCAGACCGATACCGCGTCCGCTCGCGGGGGGGCCTTGATGGAACTGGCAACCAGTACCACCGTGACCCGGTCGGCCGAGAGATCGGGGATGCTGTTGGCGACCAGGCGCCTGACCTGAGGCTGAAGGACCTCAATGTCGTACTCGGCGCGGTGCTTGATGAAGACGGCCGCCGACGAGGGTAGCCCCTTGTCGATGCCGGTACCCCGTTCAGGCAGCACGAGGTGAACGCGCGCGAACAACACCCCGTCGATATTGGAAAGCGTCCCGGAGAGCTCCTGGGAGAGGGCATACAGGTAGCGGGCGCGCTCCTCGACGGGCGAAGAGATCAGGCCGTCCTTGGTGAAGACCTGACCCATGCCCTTGAAACTTTCGCGCGGCAACCCAGCGGCCTTGAGCACGTCGATCGCACGCGCCATATCTGCCCGCGGCACCTGCACGCTCGCGTTGCCTTCCTTGCCCGTGACCTTGGTTGCCGCGATGCCCTTGTTCAACAACTCGGCCATCACCTCATTGGCATCACGCTCGGCGATGATCGACAGCAGATCCACACGTCCGCCACAACCCGATAGCGCCACCAGGGCCACCAGAAGCAGGCCCCTCAGAAAAGGGAGCGAAGAGCCGAATTTCATGGATGCACCTGGGTGACGATCCGAAGGGTCACTGCGTCTTGACGATCGAGTCGATGGTCTGCGGGGCCTTGCTGATCAGCTTGCTGGTGAGCTCGAACTGAAGGCTGTTCTGCAGGATGACAAATTGCAGGGACATCAGGTCGCTGATCGACGGCGCGGGATCGCTCAGCACTTCGGCGATCTGCCGATAGCGCGCGCGGGTGTCATCCGAAACAGACCGGAGGCCAGACAGGATCGATTCCCCGATCGAGGATACGGACGGCGGACCGCCGGCTGAAACGTTCGACAGGGGTTCGACCGGCACGGACTGAGGCGCCAGCGCCGCCCGGATCGCAGGCGACTGCAGCTCCGGCGCGGCCACCGGCGTCTGCGGCGCGATCATCGCTGCGCGAAAGCGCTCGACGTCGCTCGCGCTCAGCTGCGCAAGCGGCGCGACCGTTGACGGATCGGACTGGACGGTCAGAGCCGGCGAAGGAGACAGCGCAGCAGCGAGTTGTTCGATCATCGTTCCAATCTCCGGTCATCAGGCTGGCAACTCGGGCCCTTCAATCGGGTGCTCGATCCACGGGCAGTCCCAGCAAGCCACGGGCAAGGCGAGCGGCCGGCGGATGATCGCAGGATTCGGGCAGACTTCCAAGCACCTGCTCGCCTTCGGCCGTTCGCCGTGCCGCCAGCAGACACAAGCCGTGAAAGACCTGCATCATCGCAGGGTCCTCTCGCGAATCAAAGCTGTCACTGTCGGGCGGCTCTTCTCCCCAGGGCGCGCGCTGCCGCCGCACCCCCTCGGCCATCACCGAGGCAGCCTCATCGACCCGTCCGCGATTCAGGCAGGCACTCGCGAGACCGATATAAGGAAACGCACGCCTCGGACGCAAGACCATCAACTGTCTGAATAACTGCTCGGTCTCCGCCCGCAGGATCGGGGAGGCGCCCGCCATGAAGCCGATTTCGGTCAGTAATCGAACCTCCTCGCTCGAAAGCACCGGATCATCGGTCACGTCGAGTAGCCCATCAACTCCAGGCGGGCCCGCGCCCGTTCGGCAAGCTCGCCATCACCCATACGACGAGCCATCGCTTCGGCGATGCCGAAGGCATATACCGCATGGCCGGTCAGGTCGGCCTGCAAATAGGCCCGGCCCAAGCCGAGCATGAAACCTGCGTTATCCGGTTCGAGACGGGTTGCCAACCCGAAAGGCGTGAGCGCTTCGCCCGGGGCGCCGCCATCGAGCAGGCAGTAACCGAGGCCCGCCCAGAACCGCGCCTCTCCCGGCGCCTGGGCGGTGAGAAAATCAAAGAACACCCTGGCCTTTCCGGCATCACCACTTTCTAGGAAGCCGAAACCGATCGTATAGATCGCCTCGAGCGCCCGATCGTCGAGTGCGAAAGTCGGCGCGGCTGACCGCAGCCCAGTGATCAGGGACTCGACTGATTCGTCAATGAAAGCTTGTTCAGTCACGTCAGCGCCTCAGGTGTAGATCTTGCCAGTGGATTGGGCAAGGCCATCCCAGGCCTGCTGCTCGGCCTGAAGGTTGGCCTTGAAATCATCGAGAAGCTTGCCCATGCGCTCGATGGATTGCTGATAACTCTTATCGGCGACGTCAGCGTCGAGGTCACGCTTGGCCTTCTCGGCTTCGTCCTGCTTGGCTGCGTAGGTGAGCGGGGCGGCCGCGATAGCCCCAAAGCCTTGAACCACCTGACTCGAGCCCGACGTGATCTGGTTGACGCTTTGCGCCCAGGCGGCCGACCCTGCCGGGTCCGCCCCGCCCGCGCTCAGCCCTGCCGCAGGCCCTCTGATCGCCTTGACACCGCCACCGACCGAAATCCCGCCAGCCGCAACCATGGCAACGCCATTGACCAGGCTCGCCATGAGCTCATTCCTGGCGGCCTCGAGCCCCTTCTCGATGCCCGCCAGACGCTCCTTGACCATGGTTTGCAGCGCCAGATCGCGATTGCCCATCTCGCTCGAGCGAAGCTTCAGCATCATGGCCATCAACTGATCGCGCAACGTCGCCATCTCGGCAAAACTGGACTCGGTGAGCGGCTGGCTGAAATCGAAGTCGTCGATCGCTTTGCCGATCCGGTCGAGCTCGGCAACCGCCTCGCCCCGCGTCATGCGGGGTGGGGGCAGCCCATCTGTGCCCGGTGCGACCGGCTTGCCGTCCCGCAGCGCCAGCAGGCGATCCACCGCCGTGGGGTCGCCGCCCTTGGGCTTAACCCCATCTGCGCCGTCAACCTTACCTGTATCAGTGGGCGGGACATATGTCTGAGGGGGACTTTCGACACGCATGGGGGGCTCTCCCGGAAAAGATTCGAGTTCAGACGTTGCCCGCCCAGGGCCGCATCTTCATCTGATTGAAGATCTTGAGACGGTCGCCGGCGTTATCCCAGATAGCGACCATCGTGTCCTGCTGAGACTTTGCGCGCTCATTGGACTGCTCCATGTAGGCCATCAGCTGATCGTAAAGTGCCTGCAGCCGATCAAGCGCCGCCTGCGCAGTCTTCATGTCGTACTTGTCTTGCGCAATCGAGATGTTGGTCAGACCCTGACCCACCGCCCCGACGCCGCCGATGACATTGCTGGCCCCGCCGATCTTGTTGGTGACGTTGGTGAACTTGGCGAGTTTGCTCATCTTGTCGACCATCTTGCCGGCCTCGGCAAGCTTTTGCATGGCCTTGCCCTGGGCGCCCGGCACCATGAAGGACGCCGCAATCATCACGACGGTGACGGCGAGATCCACGCCCAGTTTCCACCACATCTGGGTTTCTTCGGATGCGCCAGCGGCCTTGGCGATCAATGCCGCCAACTCGCCCAAGGTCGGACGCCAGGAAATGGGCTCACCTCCTGCTGCAACCTTGATCTCGCTCACCAGATCGACGACCGCGCCCAGCAACATATAGGCGCCCATCGCAGCAACCGCGATGCCCACTGGACCGGATACGGCGGCCAACGCGACGCCCGCGGCTACCATCAGCGCGCTCCCCACCACGGAGGCCACGGCCTTGACGATGCCCCAGAGCTTGGACCAGAAGCCCTTTTTTTCAGCGCTGGCAGCCTTGTCACCGGCCTCGCGAATGTTTTTCTCCTGTTCCTTGCTGTTGGCCTCGATCTCTTTCTGCCGCGACTGGACCCCTTTGGACTCCATCTGTGCGGAAATCTCCATCATGCGGGTGTTGAGCAGGTCGAGCAGCATCTGAGCATCTTCGGGCGAGGACATGCCACCGGCGACAAACGCCTCGGCCATTTCCATGAGCGCCCGGTCTTCTGCCGACAGGTCCGTTCGCGGCGGCCCCGCCGGGGCCGGCGGGAGCGCCGGCTTGTCGACGCCGATCTCCAACCCGCCGCCGCCGACTGCGCCCCCGGCCCCCGGAGTGCCTGTCAGATTGCCCGCCTGAACGGTCTTGCCCGCCGCACCGGACACCCCACCGGTCTGACCGGGCACACCCGACTGCTGAGTGGCGGGCGGACGATAGGTTTCGATCGTGGCCATGCTCAGGACTCCCGACGTTCAGAGGTGGATTCCGACCCTGCATCTGGACCGATCAGATCGACGAGCGCCTGCGCGCGGGCCCGCAAATCGGCATGGGGCGGGCCTTTCGCGTACTCCAGACAAATCGACAGGGCATCGCGGGCAGGATCCCTCAGGCCCATCTTGAGCAGGCACTGCGCCATGAGGAAGGCGGGCTGGGGGTCTTCGATATCGAGCGCAAGCGCTGCAGCATACTGATCGACCGCATCAGCATAGCGGCCCTGCATCATCCGGACAGCAGCCAAGCCGAGCATGTAGGAGCGCTCGAAGGGTTGCATGGCGATCAGCCAGAGGAAAAGCTGAGCCGACTCGTCGTACTGGTCCTGTTGATAGAAGTACCGCGCGAGGGCGTCCGCCGCGGCCCGCTCGGCCGGGCCCATGCCCAGCCAATTGCCCAGCGTGCCGCCGCGTATCAGATGCTCATGGAGCTGATCGGAAAGGTCGCCCACAGGCGCGGAAGCGACAGGCCGCATCCCCTCACCGCTCATCGGAAAATCTTTTCAATGGTCTGCTTGAACGAATCGAGGAAGGACATGAACATGTTGGTCGCCTGCTGCATGGCATTGTTCGCCTTCTGCATTTCCAGATTGATCATCTGGCTCTCGCTGGATGCACTGTCGCTCATTGCCTTGATGCGCGACTCGATAGTCTTCAGGTCGGCATCAGTCATCTTGCCAGCCGACCACTTCGTGTATTCGTCCGCCGATACCGATATGCCCGCATCCTTCAGGTTCTTGACGAACTGCGCGCAATCGGTTGCCTGACCCTCCATCGTCTTGGTTTTGTCGGTGATGCCCTTTTCGACACGCAGGCCTTCGAGCGCCTTGAGCTGCGCGGTGAGCTGATTGGCCGCATCGAGCTTATTGACGTTGATCTGCGCCTTCTTCGCAGTGTTGAGTCCCTTGGTCTCATTCAACTCGGTCTTGGCCATCGCAATCGCCATCATGGCATTGGAGAAGCCGCCTTCCTTAACAGCCTCGTTGACGAATTTCGTCACGCCCGAGGCTCTCAATGGGGTAATGTCCATGCAAATTCTCCAAGTTGAACCGGTCAGACCATGCGGCGGTGGGGACGGGCGCCTGCCGGACGGGCAGAGGGCATC
>JBIKTA010000190.1:0-5509 GCA_044348315.1 Burkholderiaceae bacterium
GATCCAGGACAAATCGCAGGTCAAGTGCCCGCGCGCGGGCCTCGGACTCGCTCGCCGCAGCCTGCAGGCGCTGCACGAGGTCCAGCGGGTTGCCCCGCCACAGACCGTTGTCACTGCCAACATGTTGCGGATGCAGACTGGCGATCCCGTGGTCGGCCAAGTGGCTCCCGAGGTAGCGGTACCCCATGCGCGAGCCACCCAGCCCGTGAGAGAAGACGACCAGGGGCACAGGCTGAGTCGGACCGGATTCCTGTGGGATATACAGACGCGCAGGGACGGGCCTTTGCCGATCGGCATCAAACAGATTGAGATCGAGGACGCGATGGCCTTGCGCGGGTGACGCAATCGACCGCCCGGTTGGCCCGGCAAAAGCCAGACCGGACGCGGCGGCAACGCTCAGTGAGCGTGCGAGGAAGTCGCGGCGATTCATGAGGTCTTGTTGCCTGAAGCGCGTCTCGCCAGCCAGGGGCGGATCCACATCACTAAGCCCGCGCCCGCCACTATTGGAAACACGCCAAACTGCACGATGGAAACGAAGGCTGGATTTTCCCGTAGTGGGCTGGCGTAGACGAACGCGCCCAGAATGGGCGTAGTCGCCAGATGGATGTTGCGAAGCAGGCGATGAGACAAACGCATGGCAAATCCCCTCCAAGTGATCCATGCCCGTGGGTGAGCCGAACAGACAGGGAAAGAAATGATTCCGCAGAGCTCAGGTCACTTTGGACTTCACCGCTGCCGGCCGCGGGACTCGCTTCGTGAGCTTAGCGGGCAGCGTCGACGAGCTAGCAAGTTTGGCCTCGGGTGCGAGGGCAACGATGATCTGGAGCGGCCAATCCTTGCGCATACAACGTCCCCTCTCGTCCGATTGCTCTGACTCAATCTGCTAACCCTCGTAACCCTCGACCGTAATCAGACAGCCATTGGCGTTGTCGAGCCGGCCTTGAATGATGGCTTGGTAGGCGGGTGAGTTGTACCAATCCTGAGCCGCCTTAAGGCTTGGGAACTCGATCACCACATTGCGGGGTCCGTGAGGCTGGCCATCCATGGTGCTCGCTTCGCCGCCACGTACGATGAATCGTCCGCCGAAGGCTTCTAGCGTAGGTGGCACCAGCCTCGCGTAGGCGAGGTAGCCCTCTTGGTTGACCACCGACATTTGAGCGACGACGTAACCCTTTGGCATGGCTTTCCTTCCTTTGTAGATTGCAAACCAGATTTGTTGTTGAACGCACCCTCTACGAATCGGAACAGGATAGATGGTCAAATTGCGCGCGGCAATGCCTCGGCCAAATACTCGTACACCGCACGGATCCGCTTGCTGGTGCGGATCTCCCGGTGGACCGCCAGCCAAACCGGCAGGGGCTCAATCTTTAGCTTCGGCAGTACCGGTACGACCGCAGGATCGGTTCGGACCAGGTGTTCGCTCACGAAACCGATTCCGAGGCCGGCACGAACGGCCTGCCACACGACGATCAGGTCATCTGTCCGGAAGGCAAACTGCTCTCGCGCCACCGGCACGCCCCCGGCTGCAAAGGCCTTGAGGATTTCATCTCTACGGTCTTCCCCGATGAGATGGTGCTCGAGCAGGTCGGCGGGCTGGCGCGGGATACCTCGCCGACGCAGGTAATCCTGGTGGGCGCAGGCCTTGAGCGCCACTTTCCCCACTCGCCTTGCGATCACCGTGGCCTGTTCGGGCTGGACCATCCGCACCGCGATATCGGCTTCGCGCTTGAGCAGATTGCTCACCGAGTTGCTCGCGACCAATTCCACCTGCACGTCAGGCAGGGATAGACGCATTTGTGAAAGCAAAGGGGGCAGTACAAAACATGCCACAGGCTGACTGGCGCTGATGCGCACCGTCCCGGATGTGGAGCGATCGGCGCCGATTGCGCTGCGGGCGAGCTGATCGGCCCCGCTCTGCATGACGCGTGCAGCTTCTGCGAGGCGTAGCGCCGCGTCGGTCGGCAGCAGGCCTCGCCCGGTTCGATCGAAGAGCGCCAGACCCAGTTGGGTTTCCAGTTCCGCAATGTGTCGCCCGATGGTGGGTTGGCTGGACTGCAGCAGGCGCGCGGCGCCCAGCAGACTGCCCTGTTCAAGTACGGCGAGGAATGAGCGAACAAGCGACCAGTCAAAAGAGATATTCATAAACGCAATCCAGATCTACAAAGATAGCCAATTGTGTTCATAACGACGGGTCTTCACAATCTCTGTCTAACCTGTCACCGGAGCACCCGATGAGCCCGGATGGATTGTTTCAGATTGCGAATCCGATTGCGTTGGCCGGCTGGCTGGCCTTGGCACTGAGCCCGGTCGCGCCTAGGTTGCTGGGCTTTCTCGGCGGTGCCCTGATCCCGCTCCTGCTGTCAGGCGGCTACACGGCGATCGTCCTCGCCCACTGGGCCTCAGGGCAGGGTGGCTTCGACAGCCTGCGCTCGGTTGAGCAATTGTTCGAGAACCGATGGTTGTTGCTGGCGGGTTGGGTGCATTACCTTGCCTTCGATCTGCTTTTGGGTGCCTGGCAGGTTCGCACGGCCCGCCGAGAGGGTATCGCGCATCTGGCGCTGTTGCCTTGTTTGCTCGCCACCTTTCTGTTCGGGCCAGCGGGGTATCTGCTGTTTCAGTTCTTGCGTGTTTCGCATCGTGCGGGCGCAAGAGGCGCGGAGGGAGAATCGTCGGGTGGAGCGCTGTCCCGTCTTTCGCTCGCCCGTCTTGTGTCTGACTCGCCCCGCTACACGCGCCTTGCTGTCCTCCTTGCCGTCGCGATGCTGCCCCTCCTTGGGGCCTTCGCGCTTGACACGCGCTTGTTCCAGGGGATCAACGTCTGGATCAAGCCCCTGAAATTTCACGTGGCGATCGTCGTTTACCTCCTCACGCTTGCGGTGTTTATCCGCTTTGCGTCCAGCGAGATCACTCGCAGACGCTGGTGGGTTTGGCACGAGCGCGCGGTCGTGCTCGCGGTGGTGCTGGAGATGATCTGGATCGGCGCGGCGGCTGCGCTTGCGACGAGCTCGCACTTCAACGAGGCGCCCATCTGGGCCGCCATCTATTCGCTGATGGGTGCGGCAGCCGTCTTGTTGACCTCGGCCAGCACCAGCCTCGCCTGGGCCCTCCATCATTACCCAGTCGGAACACTTGCGCCGGCAGTACGCATCGGTCTCGTCTGGGGTCTCGGCCTCACGCTGCCCCTCACACTGGTTACGGCCGGTACCTTGTCGGGTATGGGCGGTCATTGGGTGGGCGGCACGGTCAGCGATGCCGGCGGCATGTGGCTCATGGGCTGGTCGCGGGACGGCGGCGATCTTCGCGTCGCGCATTTCTTTGCCACCCACGCCATGCACGTCGTGCCACTGGCTGCGCTGGGCTGCTCCATGGTTTTCGGGCGCGAGGCCCGGGCACCGGTACACGTTGCCGCGCTGGCCTATATCGGACTGGTCGCGTTGACCTTCATCCAGGCCTTGATGGGTCAGCCCTTCTTGCCAGGCTGATGCACGACGGTCCGGAACCGGATTCTTCATTTCACGCGGAGTTGGCGATGGAACGTAGAAATTTCATACGGCTGGTGGGGGGCGGTGTGGTCCTTGCCGCTACAGCGCCGATGACAGGCTGTTCGCTCAGCAGTAACTACCCGGCCCAGGCTGTGGAGGCGTGGAGGGGCCCTCGTAACGAGTCTGATCCGAGGCGCATCGCACTGGCTTATGCCATTACCGCGCCCAACCCCCACAACCTCCAGCCCTGGCTGGTCGATCTGCGGGAGAGCGGTGTCATTACGGTGATGAGCGATCGCGAGCGGGTGTTGCCCGAAACCGACCCGTTCGGGCGGCAGATCATGATCGGCCACGGGACCTTCATCGAACTGCTGGTGATGGCACTGGCCGAGCAGGGCGTCGCAGCGAACGTGAGCCTATGGCCTGAGGGTGAACTCGGCACAGCCCTCGAGGGCTGGGATCTGCGTCCCGTGGCTCGTCTCACGCTTCGGGCAGGCGGTGTGAAAGATCCGCTTTTTGCCCAGGCGCTCAAGAGGCACACACCCAAGTCCGACTACGACACCAGTCGCCAGGTTTCGGCGGACACGCTGAAGGCCTTGATGGCCAGCGTGAATGATGCAAGCGTGCGGGCAGGGGGAGCCGTGAACGCGCCGGATCTCCCGGCACTTCGCGACCTTTGCTGGAAGTCTGCTCAAGTCGAACTGCAGACGCCTCGGACAGTGATGGAAAGCATCCGCCTCACGCGGGTCGGCCCGGATGAAATCCTCAAGCACCGCGATGGTATATCCCTCAACGGTTTGATGGTGCGGGCGCTCAGTTCGGTGGGTCTGTTCGACCGCAGCGCGCCACCCGAACCCGGTAGCCAGGCGTTCAAGTCGATGATGGGACGCTATGAGGGACTCACCCAGACATCGATGGGATTTGTCTGGCTGAGCGCAAAAAATCGCCGAAACGATCAGATCCATGCGGGGCGCGCCTATCTGCGGCTTCAGCTCAAGGCCACCGAGCTGGGTTTGGGCGTCCACCCCTTGAGCCAGGCCTTGCAGGAGTTTCCCGAGATGGCAGCCCACTACGCGCGCGCCCATCAACTCACGCTCAATCGCCCGGCGCCCACCTCATCAGACGATGAGACCTTGCAGATGTTGTGCAGGCTGGGCTACACCGAGAAGCCGGCGCCCGCTACACCGCGGCGGCCGCTGGCCGCATTCGTGCGGACATGAGACATCGCGTCCCCTCTTGTTCACTGCTTGCTTCCACTGGCGTCGTATGATGAACCTGTCCCGTTGATCCGGAATCGTTGCCATAGTGCTGACTCACGCTCTAGTTTTCCCCCGAATGGCCGGAACGCTGCTTTCGCTGAGCCTGTCGCTTGCCGCCCTTGTGGCGCTGCCTGCTCATGCGCAGACCTCGGCATCGGGCCCCTCGGCTGAACCCTTGTGGGAGGTCGGAGTCGTGGCCTTCGGCTTGACGCAGCAGGCCTGGCCCGGTGCCTCGGAATCGGTCCGTCGCGCCATCGCGCTGCCCTATGTGCTTTATCGGGGACCTGTGCTGCGCATTGACCGTGGAGCTGTCGGCCTGCGCGCGGTGAAGCAGTCGGATTTCGAGCTCGATATCGGGTTCGCAGGCGCACTGGGGTCGAACGCCGGAGAGGCCGCGGCGCGGCAGGGTATGCCGGTGCTTGGGACCTTGTTGGAGTTTGGGCCGCGCGCACGTTTGAAACTGGGCAACGATCCGGGGGGCGGCCAGTGGGGTCTGGAGTTGCCTCTCAGAGGGGTCTTCGATGCGACGGACCGCTTTGCGGCGCGCGGCTTCGCGTTCGAGCCCAGGGTCCAGTGGAGCCCACCGGCGCTCGCGGGCTGGCGGGTGGGCGCGAGCGTCGGTGCGCTGCTGGGCGACCGTCAGCTGGCGGGCACCTTTTACGACGTGGCACCCGCCTATGCGACGGGTCTGCGACCCGCCTACGATGCCAAGGCCGTATTTAATTCGTGACGACAGGATTGAGATCGCCGTGCTAGTCTTGAATGAAC
>JBIKTA010000191.1:0-5507 GCA_044348315.1 Burkholderiaceae bacterium
GCGGACGCGCTGCGACAGCAAGGTTGCGGTCAGACCTTCCGGATTGGTCACCTCGACGACCACCCGCTGCCCGCAACCACCCCTCCAGCGCCCCGCGCCGCCGGAGCCCTCAATTAGCGATTTCTCGACGATGCGAAGCGGCAACTTGCGCTCCAGGATCTCGACCGGCGTGTTCGAGACGTTCGTCGGGAAGCTCAGCGTCGCAAGACCATCCTGAGTCGGACGCGCTCCCTGTCCACCGCTATAGAAGAAAATGCTCGAGAAGCGCTCGCCGTTGTGCTCTCCGCTGACGGCGAAGCCGTGCAACGGAATGCCGCTCTCGGCGGGCACGCGCTCGGGGAGCGCGATTGCGAGCGTGTTCAGCACGGCGCTCGTCGCATAGTGGCCGACCGTCGCGCGCGCCTCGACCGCAGCAGGATAACGAGGGTTCAGAAAGCTGCCAACCGGTGCGTCGATACTGATCGCAAGCACATTGCCCTCGTTGTTCGGAACGTCGGGCAACAACACGCACTTCAGCGCATAGGTGGAGTAGGCACGGGTATAACCGAGCACCGAGTTGAGCGGGGACGGGTTCTGCGGTGAACTGCCGGTGAAGTCGACGTGCATCTCGTCGCCCGAGACCCGAATCGTGCATTCCATGCGCAGCGGATGATTGAAATCGAAAGTGTCGATCATCGTGACCGAGTGGTACGTTCCGTCGGGCACCCCGCGGATCGCCGCCCTCATCGCTCGGTCGGTCCTACCGATGATCTCGTCCGTCAGAAGCGCCAGATCTGGCAGATCGTATTCCCGGACCAGCCGATCGACGGCCTGCTGCATCTTTTCGGTAGCTCCGACCATCGCGTGGATGTCACCCAGCACCTCGCCGGGTACCCGGACGTTGCGTTCGATGATATCGAAGAGCGTCTCGTTGCGCCGCCCTGCCTCGTATAGCTTCGCGATCGGTATCTGAAGTCCTTCTTCGTAGATGTCCCGGTTGTCCGGCGCCCGACGACGTCCGCCGATATCCGTCATGTGGGCGATGACGCCTGCGAAACCGATGAGCCGATCACCGTGGAAGATCGGAGCAGCCAGGGTGAGGTCAGGCAGGTGACCGGTCCCGATCCATGGGTCGTTACTGATGATCACGTCACCGGGTCGAAGCGTCTCGCCCGGAAAGCGCTTCAGGAAGGCACGCACCGACATCGGCAGCGTTCCGATGAACGAAGGGATGCTTCGGGTAGCCTGAGCGACGGCGCGTCCGTCCGGATCGAGGACCATGCACGTGTAGTCGTGCGATTCGCGCACCACCGTCGAAAAGGAGGTGCGGTGCAGCGTGAGTGCTGCTTCATCGACGCCGGAGATCAGCCGGGTCCAGAGCACCTCCACGGTCACGGGGTCCAGTTTCATGTGTGTGTCCTTCAAGCCGGGCGCGCTCACGACTGCTCCGCCCCGATCTCAATCAGCACGTTGCCGCTGCGGTCCAGACGGAACAGGCCCTGCGAGCCGACTACTATGGTCGTCTCGCGGTCTTCCACTATGGCAGGCCCGCAGACCGGCCGGTCGGTCACCAGGCCAAGCCGGTCGAAGACGGGCGTGTCGACATAACAGCCTGCTTCGGCGAAAAAGACCGACCGCATCCCCTTGGGACGTATTTCCCCGTCCTGCCGAAGATTGCCGGACCCTCGATCGCCCCGGAGCGTCGCGCGGCGCACGTTGGTTATTCTCGCCCGCAGATTCACGATCTCCAATGGCACATCAGGCGGGAGATGACCGTACCGCTCCTGGTAGGCGTCCCGAAAGGCCACCTTCAGAACCTGCCCAAGCGCGTGCTCGATCGACAAGCCCTCGGGGACCGGCACGACGACCGAATAACCTTGGCCTGCACATCGCAGTTCGAACTGCGCAAGTAATGTCGTGAAGGACCCGGGCTCCAGCAAGCTCGAGAGCATCGTTTCCCCGGAGACCCGCATCGCCTCGAAGTGACCATGGATCTTCGGCCAGTCAGCGTCGTCCAGTCGCATCGCATAAGCGATCACCAGGTCCATGGCCGGCTGTGCAACGAGGCAGCCTATCGCTGACGCGACGCCGGCGCCGTATGGGCACAGGATGCGTGAGATACCGAGCTTGCGGGCGACCGCGTATGCGTGCACCGGCCCGGCACCACCGAAGGCCACCATCGCGAAGCGCCTCAGGTCGACCCCCTGCTCGGCCGAATGCGCCCGGATGGCAGCGGCCATGCGCTCATTGACGATGTCGTGGATTCCAAAGGCAACTTCCTCTGCCGTCATATCGAGTGCCCGACCGAGGCGGTCACTCATCGCGGCACGGGCAGCGCTGATGTCCAGCGGCATGTCGCCTCCGAGGAAGTGCATCGGATCCAGATAACCGAGCACGAGGTCAGCGTCGGTGACTGTCGGCTCCAATCCTCCACGCCCGTAACTGACTGGGCCCGGTTCGGAGCCGGCCGACTCGGGCCCCACGGTCAGCAGCCCCAGCTTGTTCAGATGCGCGATGCTGCCCCCGCCAGCGCCGATTTCGAGCAGCTCGACGGCCGAGATCTGGAGCGGCAGTCCGCTTCCTGGCTTGAACCGCTGAACGTGGGCGACTTCGTATTCGTGCGTCACCGACGGAACACCCCCGCGGACCAGCGACATCTTCGCCGTCGTGCCTCCCATGTCGAAAGCGATCGTATCCTGCCCCTGCAGCGCATGGGCGCTGAAAAATGCAGCCGCGATCGCTCCGGCCGCAGGCCCCGATTCGATCATGCGCACGGGAAATCGCGTGGACACCTCTCTCGCAGACCCGATGCCGCCATGCGATAGCATCAGTGACAGCGGCCGCTCGACCCCGACGCGGCGCAAGCCATCTTCGAGCCGTTCGATGTACCGACGCACAAGCGGCTTCACGTAAGCATCGACAACCGCAGTCGAGGTTCGTTCGAACTCACGAACCTCGGGCGAGACTTCACTCGATACACTCACCTCTAAGAGCGGAAAGTGCTCGCGCGCGAGGGCGGCCAGACGCGCCTCATGGATCGGATTTACATAGCTGTGCAGCAGACAGATCGCGACCGATTCGATTCCCGCCTCGGCAAGCCTTCCAAGCGCCTCGAGTGCCGACTGCTCGTCCAGGGCCTGTAGCAATTGGCCTTGCCCATCAATCCGCTCGACAACCTCCGCACGGTGGGCTCGGTCCACGAGGGGTTCAGGAAGTGTCAGATCCAGGTCGTAGATGTCGTAGCGCGATTCGCGCCGAATCTCCAACGTGTCCCGAAACCCGCGGGTGGTGATGAGGCCGGTTCGCGCCCCCTTCCGCTCAAGCACGGCGTTGGTTGCGACGGTCGTTGCGTGGACAACCTCGTTGACCCGTTCTGGCGAGACCGAGTGCGCGGTCAATAGCTGCCGCGCCCCCTCTAGCGAGCCGATCGACGGATCACGCGAAGTGCTCAGAACCTTGCCGAAATACACGGTCCCGTCGCTGTCGTCGATCAGTACGACATCGGTGAAGGTACCCCCAACATCGATAGCGAGTCGATGCATGCCACCCATAGACAAGCCGATCTCCTCAAGTCTCGTGCGTTGGTACCAGTCTGAGCCAGAGCACGTCCCGGGTCAAGGGGTTAATGGTACAACGTCCCAATTATTATTCCAATCATCGAGTGCCAGATCCCTATTCGACCCTGAATTTTATTAAAATGAAACCCGGTTCCGATTAAATGGCTTCGATAGATCGACCTGCAGATCCTACAGACGGCTGGCCGCGATTCGTCGCGTCCTTCCTTCGCGACGCGCGCTCGACTCCGGACAGGCATCAATCGCCCCCGTGTATAAACATGCTCAAACACACCCGCTGCGTGTGCACCTGCCCCCGTCTCGTCGACCCAGTAGCCTCTCCCAATAGTTTCTGAAAAGAGGGCCCTTCTCGAACGTGAAAGGGTACCCATCGAGTGGGGTAAGGGGCGCAACCATGGCGGGGCCGCAGAAGTATGGCTGGCTCAGCAGGTTCCGTTTGACCGTGTGGCGGACGATCCGGTGCAACGCACCGACCAACATTGGCGCTTTGGTGGTTGATCAGCCTTGTTTCCCGTTCGGGAATTCCAAGAGTCTGGATGGGCGCGCGAGTTCTCGTCGAAATTGAGCCGCAGCCTTCGCGATTCCTTCAGCCGCCAGAGCATGACCCGCTCTCCAGTCAGCCGATCGAAGCCGCGCTCCTGCTCGGGCTGGGCCTCTGGCTTTTCGGAGTCGCCTGGATCAACGCCTTTAATTTCATGGATGGCATCGACGGACTTGCCGCCTCGGAGGCGCTCTTCATCCTAGCGGCCCGGCGACGGAGGCTCTGCTCGCGGCCACCGGCATGCCCGAGTCGGTCCATCACACCCTGTTCACCGTGCTCCTCGCGATCGCGGCTGCGACGCTCGGCTTTCTGCTCCTGAACTGGTCGCCGGCTCGTATCTTCATGGGGGACGTCGGCAGCACCCAGCACTTTCTGCCCGACTCAGCTTGCTGAACCCCCGCTCACCACATGACGCTATTGGCAGTCAGCCACCCAGTTCTCGAGTTCGAGCGCAGGCACCCGCTCAAATTCCGAGACGTTATTGGTCACCAGAACCAGGCCTTCGCTTCGGGCGTGCCCTGCAATGTGCAGGTCATTTACCCCGATGGGTTGGCCGAGTTTTTCAAGGGCCGCACGGACGACACCGAAATGCTGGGCAGCCTTCGCACCATAGGGCAGCACTTCGAGACGGCTGCAAAAGTCCTCGATGGCCGCCAGGTTCTCATTCACACGTTGGCTTTTCTCGGCGCCGTGCATCAGTTCGGCCAGGGTGATCGACGAGATGGCCATGCGACTGGTGTTGGCGTTGAACGTGGAAAGCACCTCGATCGGACGACGCTTCAACACATAGATAACGATGTTGGTGTCGAGCAGGTAGCGCAACATCAAAGGGCTTCCCGCTCAGGCTGCCGCTGGGAGGCACGCTCGGGCAGAAAGTCATCGCTGACACGCGGACCGCCCAGAAAGAAACTGTCCCAGCCATGCCCAAGGGGGGCGATGATGCGCTCATGACCTTTGACGCGAATTTCCACCTTGTGGACGCCCTCGGGCAAGCGGACGTCCAAGGGAAGCCTGACGGCTTGAGTTCGGTTGTTGACGAAAACAGTGCCGATGGACATGCCGGACTCCTGCCACAAACTATATGGCGATTGTATATGGCATTGCGGGGCTCGGTAAGTTGACCAACGTGGGCAGCCCACGCGGGCTGATCGGTGCGCGCAGTTGGACCAAGTGGTCTTGGCAAAAGCCGTCATCGGTGTCGTTGAGGAACAGCTTGCTGCTCTGCAGGAGCGAGGCGGGGTCTTTTTCGCCTATGAACCTTTTGCGTAGCTCCGAAGCACGCTCGGCATTCGCGGCTCTTGTGCGGGTATCGCTACGGTCAGCCGCGGCCTCGACCACCAAAGCGCCCATGTAGTGAAAGCCGCCAGCCGCACTGAGCAGCTCCTGAATATCGCTCCACAGGTCTTCCCACC
>JBIKTA010000192.1:0-5487 GCA_044348315.1 Burkholderiaceae bacterium
CGATGGCACCCTTGGACAGGTGCTGCATATCGAAGGCAATTTTTGCGGTCCGAGTGCCTACCGCTTTCCGCGCGGCCACTGGCGACACGATCGCGACGAGTGCCCGGCAGGCGGCATGACCGGCCGTGGGGTGCACGTCCTCGATGCCATGCTCTACCTGGCGGGACATATCGAGCAGGTCAACGCACAGAGTGTCAGGCTGGCGCAGGACTTCGGCATGGATGACACGACCTCGATGCTCCTGCGCTTCAAGAGCGGAGCGACCGGATACCTGAGTACGGTCATCGCGACCGCCGAGACCTGGCGCATGCAGGTGTTCGGCTCAAAAGCCTGGGTCGAAGTGGGCGACGTCGAGCATCTCCACACCTGGGACCTCAAGGTTTGCAGCCTCGACCCCGAGCAGATCGCGGTCAAGCAGCGCCCTCGCACGATCACCTTCGACAAAACCAGCACCGAGCGGGCCGAACTCGAGCATTTCGCCCGTCAGGCGGCCTTGCGGCAGCCGATGGCACTGCCCGGTGGTGACGCGGTTCACAACGTTGAACTGATGGATGCCATCGTCAAATCGATCCAAACTCAGCAGCCCGTCGTCCTGGGACGATGAAACGCTATCCAGCCCTTCAGCCCTAGCCCTTTCGCTCCAGCCCTTCAGCCCTAGCCCTTTCGCTCCAGCCATAAGGACCCAGACATGAAGCCCAGCCCTTTCCGCCGCGACCGGCTCGCCTACGCAATCCTTGGCCTGCTCAGCGCAACCACCTTGCTGAGCACGCCCATCACCGCCGACGCCCAGAGCGCTGGGGCCTATCCCACCCGCCCCATCCGGGTCGTCGTGCCCTCGCCCGCCGGCGGTCCGCCAGACCTCACCTTGCGCATCCTCACGCCCAGGCTGAGCACGCTTCTTGGCCAACCCGTCGTGGTCGAAAACCGTGGGGGCGCGGGAGGCGTGGTCGGCACAGCCTACGTCGCGCGCCAACCCAACGACGGCTACACCTGGCTCTTCACGACGGCATCACACGCCAATACGCCGCCCTTCAACGAGAACGTGCCCTTTAATCCCATCAAGGATTTCACCCACGTTACGCTGGCGGTGCAGAACTTTGGCCAGGCACTGGTCGTACCCGTATCGCTCAAGGTCAACAATCTCAAGGAACTCATCGATCTGGCCAAACAGAACCCCGGCAAGCTCACCTATGCCAACGCCGGCCTGGGCACTGCCAGCCACATCCCCGCCGAAGTGATGAAGGCGATGACCGGAACCGACATCCTCTCGGTGATGTACAAGGGCATCGCTGAAGCGACCAATGATCTGCTGGCCGCCCGGATCGACATGTTCTTTGTCGGCACCCAGATTGCCGCCCAACACGTCAAGTCAGGACGGCTTCGGGCGCTCGGCCTGACCGGCGCCAAGCGCTGGCAAGGCCTGCCCGAGGTGCCCACCTTGCAGGAGCAGGGTCTCGCAGGCTACAACGTCGTGAATTGGTTCGGCGCCTGGCTGCCGGCGGGCGCACAACCCGCGCTGGTCGACCGTATCCATCAGGCCTTCGCTCAGGTCATCAAGGAACCTGACGTGATTGCCCAGTTCGAAAAGCTCGGCCTCGAGGGCGTTGCATTGCCGCCAGCCGAGTTTGCCCGTTTCGTCGAACGCGAAGCGCAGGCTGCGCAAGCGATCGCCGACCGTATCAAGGCAGCAGGAGCCAAATGATGAACAGCCCGCAGACGCTGGAACCCTGGCAATGGCCAGAAGCCCACTGGCGAGGCATTGTCGATCACGTGCGGGCGGGGCGGACACTGCGCCCGAGCGCTTGGCCGGGCGGTGCCCGCTGCGCGGTCGCGCTGTCCTTCGATTCAGACCATGAGACGAACGAGTTGCGGGAAGGCGGCCAGTCGATCGGCAAGCTCTCGCAGGGACAGTATGGCAACCGTCAGGGCATCCCCAGGATTCTCGACGTGCTCGAGCGGGCGGGCGTCCCTGCGAGCTTCTACGTGCCGGCGGTCGTCGCACAGCTCTACCCCGAGGAGCAGCAGCGTGTGGTGGCGGCGGGCCACGAAGTTGCCCTCCACGGCTGGATCCACGAACGCAACTCCATCCTGCCCGAAGCGGCCGAGCGCGACCTGATGCTGCGCAGCGCGGACGTGCTCGAGCGAATCACAGGCGTGCGCCCGGTCGGGATTCGCACCCCTTCCTGGGACTTCAGTCCGTCCACGCTGGCGATCAGCCGAGACATGGGTCTGCTGTACGACTCGTCGCTGATGGCCGATGTCGACTGCTATGAACTGCTGCTCGACGGCACGCCGACCGGCGTGGTGGAACTGCCGGTCGAATGGATCCGTGACGATGCGGTCTACTTCAACATGAATCGTTTCGCATCGCTGCGGCCTCACACGGCGCCTGCAGACGTGTTCGACATCTTCAGGCGTGAGCTCGAGGCCGCCTATCGCGAAGGCGGGATCTTCCAGCTGACGATGCACCCCCACATCATCGGTTATCGGTCTAGGGTCTGGATCATCGAAGAGCTGATCCGCCACGCCCGCGCGCTCGGTCCGATCTGGTTTGCCACCCACGCCGACATCGTCCGCCACGTCAAGGCGCAGGCCTGACCCACTCGCCCCCCGGAATATCCCATTTGCCATGAACGCCGCAGACAACTTTTCTGATTCGCAAACCGTTCGCAAGGCGGTGCACCCCAGCTCGGGCGGAGTGGTTGCTTCGCAGCACAAGTTTGCAGCCCGGGCCGGCGCGGCGGTACTGGCCGCGGGCGGCGATGCCGTCGACGCGGCGGTCGCAACGTCTTTCGCGCTCGGCGTGGTCGAGCCGTGGATGAGCGGGATGGCCGCAGGCGGTTGCATGGTCCTGTGGCGAGCGCGCGAGCAGCGCGCCTATGTGCTCAATTTCGGCATGCGGTCGCCTCGCAGCCTCGATCCTGCCAACTATCCGCTTTCGGGCGACGGACGCAGCTCAGACCTATTCCCCTGGCCCGCTGTGGTCGATGACCGAAACGTGATTGGCGCGACCGCCGTGGCCGTCCCGGGTGTGGTGTCGGGCATGGGTATCGCTCACGAGCGGTTCGGGCGCAGGCCCTGGCGCGAACTGATCGAGCCCGCCGTGCGACTGGCCGAGCAGGGTCTGCTGGCAGATTGGTACTCCGGGCTGGTCACCGCGTCCTCCGCCAAGACACTCGCCCAGGACCCCGATGCCGCCGCCCTGTTCCTCGACGAGGGCCGCTGGCCGATTGTCGGTGGCTGGACGGCGGCCGCCGAGCGCAGACTCGATCAACGCGTCCTCGCAACAAGTCTCGCCCACGTCGCCGAGCACGGCGCCCGTTCGTTTTACGAGGGCGAGCTCGCACGAAAACTGGTCATGGACATCCGCGCGAAGGGCGGTTGCCTGAGTGAAGACGATCTCGCCGCCTACCAGGCCGAGTGGGTCGACCCTCTGACCGTACCCTTTCGTGGCGGGCGCGTGTTTGCGGCCCCCGGACTCACCGGCGGACCGACCTTCGCGCAGGCGCTCACCGCTCTCGAGCAAGCGCTCGCCGGTCGTACGCTCACAGCGGAGCCAGACGCATCAGTCTATGCGGCGATCGCGCGCGCGCTGGACGCGGCCTTTCGGAATCGCCTCTCCAACATGGGCGACCATCAGCCGCCCAAGGAACCGGTGTCGACGACTCACTTCAGCGTGGTCGACTCCGATGGCAATCTTTGCGCGGTCACTCAGACACTGCTGTCGATCTTCGGCTCGCGCGTGGTGTCGCCTTCGACGGGTTTGCTGCTGAACAACGGCATCATGTGGTTCGACCCCGAACCGGGCAAACCCAATTCGCTGGGCCCTGGCAAGCGTTGTCTGGCCAACTACTGTCCGGTGGTAGGCGAGACCGCCGACGGCCGCCGCTTCGCTCTGGGCGCCTCAGGCGGCAGGAAAATTCTGGGCGCAGCGCTGCAGCTGAGCGCTTTTGCGATGGGACACGGGATGAATCTGGAACAGGCGTTCCACCAGCCCCGGATCGATGTCAGTGGCGGCGGTCAGGTGATCATGGATCCGCTGCTGGGCGACTCTGTTTTTGAGGCGCTCAATCGAGAACTGCCCACCTCGGTCGTGCGGCGCTCGGTCTTTCCCTACGCCTACGCGTGCCCGGCTGGCGTGATGCGGGACGGCGGCACCAACACGGGCTGCACCGAAATCATGTCACCGTACGGAGATGCCGCGCACGGGTGAGCGCGAGGCGCTCGCCCGCTTGTCGCCGGGGGCTGTCGCCGCCCGGCTGACCTCACTGCTTAAAGCACTCGAATCGCGGTCGCCTGAGGCCCTTTCTGGCCCTGGGTGATGTCGAACTCGACGCGCTGATTTTCCTGCAGGGTGCGAAAACCCGAGCCCTGAATCTCGCGGAAGTGCGCGAACAGATCCTTGCCGCCGCTATCGGGCGCGATGAACCCGAAGCCCTTGCTCTCGTTGAACCACTTGACAATACCTGTTTCTCTGGCCATGGCCGTTTTCCTTGAAGGTGAGTTGGGAACCACGCAGGCGTCACGCCTGCGACGCACAGAAACACTCCGAACCTCACCGATGGAAAATCTGACCTAACCGCCGAACATGCGACAGCGCAGCCTAAAAGCGCCGAACGAGAGAGCAAGAAATGTGTCTAGCTTGAGAATTATATCAGGTGTTAGTTGATCGGAGGCAAGCACTTTTCCGGGTAAAAACGAACAGTCGGGCGATAATTCTTGAGCTACGTCAAACCGCATCTGACAATCAACAACACGGACTCCTCAATGGACCTGAAGCGAATGCACTTCCCGAGCCTGCGCCTGCCCACCCTCTCGGCCCTTTTCCTCGCCGCCACACTGGCGGGGTGCGCGACGGTCAATCAGCCCAAAAACGACTTTGTTGCGGCGAGGACCAGCTCCAACTTCAAGGCCATCGCGGCCAATTTTCTCAACGACAAGGGCCAGCCCGTCTACGATCGCAATGACCTTCGTCAGACACTCGAAGCGGCCAAAGCCTTCCACGATGCGGGCATGTGGGCTTTCAGCAACGACGCCTTCGATGCGGCGCACAGCAAGCTCGCCTGGAAAGAAAATACGATCGACACGCCGGCCGAGGTGGTCAACCTGGTCGCGACGACATTGACCAGCAGTGCATTCGGCACCTATCCGGGCAAGATCCACGAGGGGTCGCTGCTCAACTTCTACCGCGCGCTGAACATGATGATGCTCGCTTCTGAAGAGAAGGATCCGGTCCGCCGCCGCGATATCGAGCAGAAGGCGCGCGTGGAGTTCAACCGGCTCGAGGAGCGCCAGCGCAACGCACTGGCGCAGCTGCAGTCCTTCGATCAGGCGTCCAACAAGGCCTCGCAATCCGCGCTGGCCAACGACAAGGCGCAAGGCTCAGGGCGAAGCCTGCAAGCGCTCGGGCCCAAGGCCCAGGAGGGCTTCGCAGAGGTGCCCGCGCAGATGCGGCGAGCCGATATCCGCAACGCCTCAGGCGACTTG
>JBIKTA010000193.1:0-5486 GCA_044348315.1 Burkholderiaceae bacterium
AGGTGCTGACTTCGGGTTTGGCGGCGCCCTGCGGCACGGCGACGCCGGTATGCACGGCACCCAGGGCCGCCGATCCCACGCTTGCAAGCGTGCCCTCGGCGATCATCGCCTCGATCATCGAGCGGGTCGAGACAAACACGTCGCAGGGCTCGCCGGCATTGAATGCCTCGCGCATGGCACCAACCGCACCGAACCGGCCTGTCGTGACGATGCCTAGCCGTTCATGCGTGAGCCCGGCCAGGGCCGTGACCAGCCCCTGGGCGGCGCCCGCGCACAGCAGATGAAGGGTCGTCCTCATCAGTTGGCCTTGATGCCCGCGTCGCGGATCACCTTGGCCCACTTGGCGATGTCGTCATTCAGGTACGTGCGGAATTGCTCGACATTCATCGTCACGGGGATCGTCCCTTGCGCGCTCCAGGCCTTCCGCAGTTCCTCACCTCCCGTGATCTTGGTGATCTCTGCGTTCAGACGGTTCAGGATCTCAGCTGGCGTGCCCTTGGGTGCCATGACGCCCAGCCAGATGGAGGCCTGAAAGCCGGGGACGCCTGACTGTGTGGCAGTCGGCACGCCCGGCAGGATCTCGGAAGGCTGGGCGCCCGTGACGGCGATGGCCTTGACCTTTCCGGCCTCGATTTGCGATTTCATCGTGGCGATCGCATCGAACATCATGTCGACCTGCCCACCGATCACGTCGGTCCGGGCGCCCGAGCTGCCCTTGTAGGGCACATGAATGATCTTGACGCCCGCCAGAGAGTTCAGCAGTTCGCCAGCAAGATGGTAGGGGGTGCCGTTACCTGACGAGGCGTAGGTCATGCCTTCGGGCTTGGCCTTGGCGGCAGCTACGATTTCTGCGAGCGTCTTGTGGGGCAGATTATTGCGTGCGACCAGGACGAGGTCCGAGTTGCTGAGGGGAGCGACTGGATCGAAATCCCGCATCAGCTGAAAGGGCTTGTTGGGGGTGAGTGTCTCGTTGATCGTGTGGGTGTTCGACATGATCAGCAGTGTGTAGCCGTCGGGCGCGCTCTTGGCGGCCGCGTCGGTGCCGATGATCGACCCCGCGCCCGGGCGATTCTCGATCACGAAAGTCTGTCCGAAGGATGCCTGCAGACGGGTCGCGAGCGACCGGCCAAACACGTCAGCCGAGCCGCCCGGCGCAAAGGGCACGATGATCTTGACGCTGCGGTTGGGCCAGGCCTGCGCCTGGGCAAGGGTTGCACCCGATGCCATTGCGGTGATGGCCAGGCACACTGCGGCCGTACGTTTGAGGTGTTGGCGTTTTGACATTCAAGGTCTCCTGGTGTTTGCGTAAGCAGACTTCCGGTCGTGGCGCGTGCAGACGCCGGCCCGACAGGATGCGGCGGGGTGGATAATAAGGCATTGGCTCTGACAGACCCTCCCAATCAGGACTTATATGATCGACCGACCGCTCGATGCTGATCTAGTGGCGGGTGTACCTGCGCGTTACTGGCACCCGATCGAGGACGGTCGTATCGAATGTGATCTCTGTCCACGGGCCTGCCGTCTGCACGAGGGGCAACGGGGGCTGTGCTTCGTACGCGCCCGCAGTGGCGACCAGATGGTGCTCACAACCTGGGGCCGATCCTCGGGCTTCTGCGTCGACCCCATCGAGAAGAAGCCTCTGAATCACTTTCTGCCCGGCACGCCGGTACTCTCGTTTGGCACCGCCGGTTGCAACTTGAGCTGTCGTTTTTGTCAGAACTGGGACATTTCGAAGAGTCGAGAGTTCGATCGCCTGGCCGACGCTGCGTCACCCGAGCGGATCGCCGACGTCGCTGTGCAACTCGGTTGCCGTTCAGTCGCCTATACCTACAACGACCCGGTCATTTTTCTCGAGTATGCCGTTGAGGTGGCCCAGGCCTGCCGCGCGCGCGGCGTGGCTTCGGTCGCGGTCACCGCGGGCTACGTGCATGCTGCGCCGCGACGCGAGTTTTTCGCGCAGATGGACGCAGCAAACGTCGACCTGAAGGGCTTCTCCGAGGCGTTTTACCAAAAGCTCTGTTCGGCCAGCCTGGCCCCGGTGCTCGACACCTTGCAGTACCTGGTTCACGAGACCCGGTGCTGGGTCGAGATCACCACGCTGCTGATTCCTGGCGAGAACGACAGCACGGCCGAACTCGAGCAGATGGCGCGTTGGATTGCCGATGAGTTGGGCCCAGACGTGCCCCTGCATTTCACCGCTTTCCACCCTGACTGGAAGATGCTCGACAAGCCCCGCACGCCGCACGAAACGCTGATCCGCGCTCGGTCGATCGCCCGGGCTCAGGGTCTGCGGCACGTCTACACCGGTAACGTGGCCGACCCGCACCGCCAGTCGACCTGGTGCCACGCCTGCGGGACGCGATTGATTGCCCGTGATGGCTACCGCATCACAGACTGGTCGCTCGGTCCTGCGGGGGCCTGCACAGCTTGCGCAAGCAGGGTGGCCGGACGCTTCGAATCGTCACCGGGAAACTGGGGCAACCGGCGTCAGCCGATTCGCATGACGGCTCAGTGAAAGGTTTCGGTGCGGAACCGCCAGGCCCGCGCGCCTGAAGGCCAGGCTCCGGGCGCGAGTCCGGCCTTGGCCTTGAGATGGCGAACAAACTGGATCGGATCGCGCAATTGCTCCCACACATGCGGCAAAAACAGGCCGCGCCGGGTTTGGCCATCGGGCCCGATCCCCTCGAGGATCACTCCGTCTTCTTCTGGGTGCAGGACATCGATCAGCGAGGCTTCACTGTGGGCCGCAATCGGTCGCGGATGGGAGAGGATGGAGACCGACACCTCCAGCCGGCTGGCTTCGGCCTGCGAAAGGGGCTTGAATCGCGGGTCCTGAAAGGCGGCCTTGCAGGCGTTCATGACCACGTCGGTGACAAGCGGCTGCTGTGGAATGACCGAACCGATGCAGCCGCGCAGCTGGCCGTCGAGCGTGAGCGTCACGAAGCTAGCCCGAATCGCCTGCAGGGGTCGGCTGAATCCCGTCCATTCCACCCGCGGCGGACGCCCCTGCTTCAGGTGAATCGAGATCGCCTTGCGAGCGACCGCTGCGAGTTGCTCGCGATCGTTGTTCGGGAGCCGCGCCTGGGTTGCGTATTCGAGCGCCCAACTACCGTAACCCACCACCCGGTCGCGCTGGGCACGGCCGGCCGTATCACCCGAATTGCGCAGATCGAGCGTAGTGACGCGCAGATCGAGGGCTGCGGCCCGGCTGAGCAGTCCGCGCAGGGCGTGGCGCCCGCAGGCCTGGTCTTCGCCGATCTGATCGCCGCGCAAGGTCTCGATGGCGCGGCGAGCGGACTCGTCCAGCGTGCGCGTCTGGTCGTAGTCGTTGTAATGCGACAGGTCAGAGCTCACCACCACCAGGGTTTCCGTGTCTCCCCAGAGGGACTTCAGCAGCAGGTCGACCCGCTCGGCCGTGGTGCCGCCCACCAGGACGGGAACGAGCGTGAACTCGCCCAGTACGCATTGCAGGAAGGGCAGCTGCGTCTCGAGGCAGTGCTCCTGGAGATGCGGCGCGTCATCGACCTCGACCCCTGGCATCCGTGCCAGCTTGTCGATCAGCTCGTGGTCGAGTCTGACTTCTCCAAGGGGCGTCGAGAAGATACGCGCCCGAGGCACGCAGAACTCGCGAACCGGCACCCTGTGCGGGGGACCGAGCAGGACGACGCGCTTGATGGTGCCGGCCAGTTTTACAAGTGACCGATAGGCGGCCCCGGCGGTCGGACCCGAATAGATGTAGCCCGCATGAGGCGCGATCAGGGCCTTGGGTCGGATCGGCGTGTCGGATGCGCCCTGCACGGCCTGCATGACCTGCTCACGCAAGGCGGATGGTTCCGCAGGGTAAAAGCTGCCCGCGAGGGCGGGCCGGCGGACGCCGCCTGACAAGAGTGCCGGGGCGGCTGGCGCGGGTGCGGTGGAAAAGAACATGCTCAGGACGCTCCGATCGCGAAGAGGCGCCCCCAGCGTGCGGCGGGCGGGGAGGGGGCGCCCAAGAGTTGCAAGGCTTTCCAGACAAAAGCAGACACGGAATCGACCAGTACAACGCCCAACTCGGCTTCGAGCTCCGCAGCGAGCATCGCGCCGCGCATGTTGGTGCACATGATGACGACGGCCTCAGGGCCCGCACGGGCGACTTCACGAACCATGGCTCGGATCTCGTCGGCTGAGAGTTCGGCGAATGAAAAATTATCACTGCGCACCGCGTGGACTTCGGCGACGCACTCGATGCCCAGCCCCTGGTAGTTGGCGATGATTTGTTGCTGTACGTCCTGGGTGTAGGGCGACACGAGGCCAAAGCGCGTGACGCCCAGCCGGGCGAAGATTTCGTTGATCGCGAGCACCGCCGTGCAGGCCTCGATTCGATGGCGGTGCCGGATCTCGGCGCAGAGGGCTTCGTCCTTGTCGAAACCCAACCAGGAGGCGGAAGTACCACTCCAGCCGATGACGCCGACCCGGGCATCGGCGAGCAGGTCTGCCGCCTTGAGCGGCTCGACGATGGAGAACTGGTCCTGTCCCGCCTCATCGAGCGTGATCTTCACGACGCGAAAGCGCCCGAAGTGCGCGCTGCTGCCGGGCACATCGGCCAGCATTGCAGAGGTGAGCGGCTCGAGCACCGTATTGGACGAGGGCGTCAGCACCCCCATGCGCCAGCGGGCAAGCGTGTCGAAGGAATGGGTTGGCGTCGGCGTGCCCATGCTTAAAACGCCAGGGCACTGTTCAAACGATCGGTAATCAGCATCGAGCCCGGCGCATGGGTGATGCAGAGCGAAGGCCTGGCCTGCCGAATCACCGACTGCGGCGTCACGCCACAGGCCCAGAAGACGGGGATCTCGTCGGGCTCGAGTTCGACCGGATCACCGTAGTCGGGACGCGCAAGGTCCGAGATGCCGATCAGCCCGGGATTGCCGATGTGAACCGGTGCACCGTGCACTGACGGAAAGCGAGCGGAAATGAGGGTCGCCGCGATCGCGTCGGCCGCCTTGAACGGGCGCATGCTCACCACCATGGGCCCATGGAATCGGCCCGCCGGGACGGTCTGGATCGAGGTCTGGTACATCGCGACGTTACGCCCCTGCTCGATATGCCGCAGCGGGATTCCGGCGTCGAGGATGGCTTGCTCGAACGAAAATGAACAGCCGATTGCAAAGCACACGAGGTCGTCCCGCCACCAGTCCCGGATGTCATCGACTTCTGCGTGCAATTCGCCCTCTCGCCAGATACGGTATCCGGATAGATCGGTGCTCACATCGATGTCGCGTCCCAGAAAGTCGAGGCGCCGATTGCCCGGGTCGCCCACCGCCAGCAGTGGACAGGGCTTGGGGTTTCGCTGACAGAACAGCAGAAATTCGGACGCGTAGTCCTGCGGCAGGATGGCGAGATTGGCCTGAACGCAGCCCGGTGCCAGACCCGAGGTATGCGTACGCCACTCGCCGCGACGAATCGCCAGCCGGCACGCGAGCGGGTCGGTCCGGTCGAAAGCAGACGAT
>JBIKTA010000194.1:0-5453 GCA_044348315.1 Burkholderiaceae bacterium
CTTCTGAGTCGTCACATCGAGGGCAGTCGTGGGCTCGTCTGCGACGATCAGTTTCGGCCGGCACAGCAGGGCCGCCGCAATCAACAGCCGTTGGCGCTGGCCCCCCGAAAACTGATGCGGATATCGATCAAGGACCTGCTCCGGGTCTGGAATCTGCACGCGCCTGAGCAGCTCGATCAGACGGTCGCGGCCCTGGCGACGACCCGGTGCGCCGCGAGGACCATCACCATGCCAACGCCAGATCTCCAGCAATTGCTCGCCCACGCGAAAATTGGGATTGAGCGCCTGCGCCGGATCCTGCGGAATGAAACCAACGAGTTTGCCCCGGATGTCACGGATCAACGATGCTTCATCCATCGCAACAAGATCCCGACCGGCCACACGAATGCTGCCGGAGGTCACGCACGCGCCGGGCGGCAGCACCCCGAGAATCGCCTTCACGATCGTACTCTTGCCGCAACCGGATTCGCCCACCAGACCCATTACCTCGCCTTCGCGAACCTGAAGACGACAGCGGTCCAGAATGAATGCCGGACCCGCCGCGCTATCAATCGTGAGCGACAGGTCTGAGATATCGAGTAGCGGTGCCAACATCAGCGAGACCTTCTCAGGCGAGGATCGATGATGTCGCGCAGCGCATCGCCAACGAGATTGAAACCCAGCACCGTGATTAGGATGGCGAGACCCGGAAACAGCGAGATCCACCAGGCCGAGGGAAGATAGCGCTGACTCTCTGCCACCATCAACCCCCACTCCGGCATGGGCGGTGCTGCGCCGAGCCCGAGAAAACCGAGCGCTGCCGCAACCAAAATCGTGACGCCCATGCCGATCGTCGCGCGAACGATGATCACCGGGAGGGTGTTGGGCAAGATGTGCATGAAAATGATGCGCAGGGGCGGAGCACCCTGCGCCTGCAGAGCATCGATGAAGGGGCTGACCGAGACGCGACGTGTTTCGCTGTAAACCACCCTGCAAAAGAGCGGCCAGTAGGTCAAGGTCAACGCAATCATCGCGGTCACGACCGAAGGCTTCAGCACCGATGCGAAGACCAGCGCGAGCACCAACTGCGGCACGGCCAGAAACACATCGGTCGTGCGCATGATCAGCTGGCTCGTCGCACCACCGAAGTACCCAGCGATCAAGCCAAGCGGCACACCGATCACCATCGCACAAAAGACTGTGACGCATGCGATCAGCAGTGCAATGCGCGCACCGATGATCGTCCGGCTGAACACATCCCGACCGAGACCGTCGGTACCGAAGAAAAACTCCGCCGAAGGCGGCTTGAGCCTTTGCCAGGGCTTGGCATCAAACTGATCCTCCGGGAAAGGCACCAGCCACTCTCCAAACACCGCGCAGAAGAGAACCAGCATGACCAAGGCGATGCCCAGGAGCGCCGCCCGATCCCTCAAGAACAACCGTGCAATACCTTGCATCGTCAAGTGCTCAATCGAGTTCGGTCACACGCGGATCCAGCCAGCCCTGGAGCATGTCGACCACAATGTTCACAGCCGCATAGACGGTCCCGACCAGCAGGGTCGTCGCGATCACCGGTTGATAATCCGACAGGATCACCGCGTTGAAGAGGTAGTCGCCTAGACCCGGCCACGCGAAGACCGCCTCGACGACGACGGAACCAGAAAGGAACAGACCAAAGAGCAAACCGATCTGGGTCAGTGTCGCCGACATCGAACTGCGCAACACATACTTCCAGATCATGATGGCCCGCGGGTAGCCCACTGCTCGCTCCCACATCACGAAGTCCCGTTGCAAGGTCTCGATCGCCGATGAGCGCGTGAAGCGCACGATCGTCGCCGTCGCCGGCAGAGCCAGCGTGATCGCGGGTAGCAACAAGTGCGAGAGCGCTCGGAGAGAATCCGCCGGCCGCCCGCTCAACAGATAGTCGATCACATAGAGCCCGGTGAAAAACTCAGGCGGTGTGATCGTGTCGGCCATCCGACCCCGAAGCGGCAAGAGTCCGAGTTCCAGGCTGAACACCAGTTGGAGGATGATTGCGATCCAGAATGAGGCCATCGCAAGCCCCATGATCGAAAAGAACCTGAGTGTCTGATCGGTCCATCCGTTACGGTGTACTGCGGCAATGATGCCCAGTGGGATGCCCAGGCCCACGGAAATCAGCATCGTGAAACAGGCAAGTTCGATCGTGGCGGGCAGACGCTGCAATAGATCGGTCGCCACCTCCCGATGGGTGTAGAGGCTCGTACCGAAGTCTCCCTGCGCGACCTGCCGCAGATAACGGACGAACTGGACCGGCAGCGACTTGTCCAGCCCGAGTTCGGTACGAATGCTGCTGACCTGTTCGGGCGTGGCAGTCTCCCCAGCCAGGACCGCAGCCGGATCGATCGGCACGATCCGGGTGAGCACGAACATCAGTACCAGCAGTCCGAAGAGCACGGGTACCGTCAGAAGCAGCCGCTTGACGACGAACGCGAACATCACGCCCCTTTATGTCGATGAACGCGCCTGGCGTTCGATCAGGCGGGGGCCGCCGTCTTGTTCCGGTGGAAATAGTTGGCGTCCAAAAACTCGGTCAGGTACTGACCATAGGTGATGGGCGCGTACCGCGGCGGGTTGGACGCATCCGTACAGGTCGGCAGGCACTCGAGGACCCGGTCGAGATGCGGATCGAAGAACATCGCCATCGAATAGCGATCGGAGCCTGAAGTGTTGAGCACGCGATGCGGCGTCGACAGGTAGCGATCGTTGGTCCAGCGACGCATCATGTCCCCCGAGTTCACCAGATAGCGACCCGGCAGCACGGGCGCGTCGAACCAGGTGCCATCCGCCTTGCGGATCTGCAGTCCACCGACCCCGTTCTGAATCAGGAAAGTCAGGAAACCGCCGTCCGTGTGAGCCCCGGTTCCGAACTGATCCGGTTCAGCTTCGTCGCGGACCGGATAGTGGAGCATCCTCAGAGAATACTGCGCAGGATTGAAGAAATCGTCGAAATGGTCCGTATCAAGCTTGAGAGAACGGGCGACGATGGGCAGCATCCGCATCCCGAGCCCCTCGACGGCGTTCTGATAGGCGACAACAGCCTCGCGAAAGCCGGGAAGGTCGCGGGGCCACTGGTTCAGACCCCGATAGGGCTTCTTGGCGAGCACATCCGGATCATCAGGCCGACGATCCCGCTTGACGAAGAAAGACTCGTTGTAATTGGGCTTGCGCGCCTTCTCGACCTTGCTGTGACGCTGCATGCTCGCATTCAGCCCCATGTAGCCCACGTTGTCGTAGTTGATCGGAATTTCCTGCTTGCGCTCGACCGGGAGCTCATGGAAGCGCTTCGACGCTGCAAAGGCTTCGTCGATCAGGGTCTGCGCGATGCCGTGGTTCTCGATGAAGTAGAAACCGATGGTCTCGCTGATCTCGCGGAGGGCTTCACCGAGCGCTTCGAGCGCACCGGACTCGCCACGGAGGTAGGGCCCCAGATCGAGACCGGGTATGCCGTCGAAATTCTGCACGACCTTCATGATCACGCTCCTTGCAGGGCTCAGGACTCGACCCAGATCTTGCGAAGATCGATCCCGTCGCCCGTCACGGCGGGCTCGTAGCCCTTGACACGCGTGCGCAGGGCACGAGCGACCTTGCCGCGATAGATCCAGACATCGACAGCGTCTTCAACCAGTGTCCGGCTTGACTCCTCGTAAAGGGCCGTGCGTTTTGCAAGAGAGGTTTCACGCATCGCCTGCCCGAGCAGTTGCTCCACTTTTTCAGTGCTGTACCAGGACGAACCGCGTGTCGTGCCGTGCCCCGACTTGGTGTAGTACGGTCCGGTCCAGTTGTCCGGATCAACATAGTAGGGGGTCGACCAGTGCGACCAGATCTGAGGGGAGTTCTCAGGCTTCTGGGTTGCAGTCACGAGGTTGGCCCAGATGGCCTTGCTGATTCGCATGGTGATACCGAGTTTGCGCAACTCGGACTGGAGTAGCTGCGCGACCGCGACGGTCTCGTCATACGAGGTCAGCGCAACGAATTCGATTTCCTGCTTGAGGTTGACGCCATCCCGAGCGGCCCGATCAAGATGCTCACGAGCTTTCTTCAGATCGTACTGGTAGCCCACGAGGTCCTTGGGCGAACCGAAGATGCCATGCGGAATCGGTCCCTGGATGCGCTCGACGTTGCCGAGCATCACCTTTTCAATGAAAACCTCGTAGGGAAATGCGCAACTGACTGCGCGGCGGAAATGAATGTTGTCGAAAGGCGGCCGACGGTGGTTCATCCGCATCATGAAGGTGCGTAGCGCCGGCTCGATCGACATCCTTACCCCGGGCGTCTTTTCGAGGTCGGCGAACTGGTCGGGCGGCACGTAGCCATTGGTGCCGTCGATATCACCTTTCTTGACCGCAAGGAGGTGGGTCGTGTTGTCCTTGATGTATCGATCCAGCACCAGCTTCATCGAGCGATCACCCAAAGGCCAGCCCCTGAAGTAATCGGGGAACCACTCGAGATCAAAGCGGTCGATCGGCTTGAAACTGCCCGGGATGACCCGATAGGGTCCGGACCCCGCGGTGTTGGACAGCAGGTAGGCCTTGCCCCAGTCATTGTCCTTGGTGTTGGCGATCACCAGCTTGGAGTTGACGATGGGCAGCAAAGGGAGGATCGAGAGGAAGGGCGCATACGGCTGAGTCAGCGAGATCCGAACGCTCAGCGGGCCGGTTGCCGCGACACCTTCGGGCTTGAGGAACGGTCTGAGCATCGAAGACGTTGCAGTTCCAACGGCCATCATCCGCTTGAAACTGTAGACGACGTCTTCGGACGTCATCGGCGAGCCGTCCTGGAACTTGATCTTGTCGACCAGTTCGAAATCCCAGACGGTTCCATCCGCCGACGACCCTGCCGTCTTGACCAGGCGCATCCTGAGCTCTGGCGCTTCCTTGCCTGCGACGTATTCGTAGAGCGCGTCGTAGCAGTTGTTCTTGAAGAAGAAGGTCGGCACGTCGATCACGTCATGCGGATCGAGCCGCAGCGGTACCGTACCTCCCCATATCATCGGACGGATCTGCTGCGCCGACAACGCGTTCGGCCACAGCGCCGCCGATGCGACCGCGGTCGAAATCACACCGGCGAAGCCGGGCACCTTGAGAAAGTCTCTCCGATCCATCATGTCTCCCTGATCATTTTTTTTGGGCGCCGTGCCTCTCGAGTCCGAGACGCGTCATTGCGCTGCGAGTTCAATTTATCAGTCGGACTCCAGCCCGTCAATTTCATGTGAAGACCCACGACGACGATTCAGAAGGATCCTGTCCTGTGATGCGCGGTACCGCGATCAGACCCACCCCGACCGGTCGACGCAAACCGGGAAAACTCGATGGGTTCAGGTACCGCATCACCGATCGATCTCGGTGCAATCGTGATGAACGCTCGCGCGCTGGCATTACACGCGGCTTGAGCTTCGTCTATGCTTGTGCGGCGCCTCAGAGCGCGCGATTTCA
>JBIKTA010000195.1:0-5450 GCA_044348315.1 Burkholderiaceae bacterium
GACCGTCTCGGCTGCCGCATTTCGCCGCGCCACTTCGATTGATATCGGGTCGCGCAGAAAAGACCCTGCGAGCTTGCGGATGTCCTCGGAAAAGGTCGCCGAGAACATCAGGTTTTGACGCTGACGCGGCAACAGATTGATGATCCGCTGGATGTCGGGCAAAAAACCCATGTCCAGCATGCGATCGGCCTCGTCCATCACAAAGATTTCGGTCTGGGCGAGGGAGACCGTGCGCTGGCCGACGTGGTCCAGCAGTCGACCCGGCGTGGCAATCAGGATCTCGCAGCCCTGCCGCAAGGCAGCGATCTGGGGGACGATGTCCACCCCACCGAAGACCACGGCTGTCCGCAGGTGGGTGTGGCGGGCGTATTCGCGCACGTTGACATAAATCTGATCGGCCAGTTCGCGAGTCGGCGCAATCACCAGCGCCCGCACCGGATGACGCGCGGGGGAGGCGCTCGCGTTGGCATGTGCGATCAAGCGCTGGAGGATCGGCAGGGCAAAACCCGCCGTCTTGCCGGTACCGGTCTGTGCCGCGCCCATCACATCGCGGCCCTTCATCACAACCGGAATGGCCTGATCCTGAATGGGAGTAGGCGTGCGGTAGCCCAGCTCATGCACGGCCCTGAGGATCTGATCGGAAAGACCGAACGAAGCAAATCCCGAAGGCTCGACGCTTGCATCGGGCGCGGGCTCGCCCGCAGGCGCCCCCACGGATAGGGATGGCCCGGCTGGAAGAGGCGGGTGCTGCTCTGAGGTGTTGAACGAAGTCAAGCGGGTTTGATTCCTTGGCCGAAAACACCGGCCCAAAACGGTTTGAGAAAGCCTGAACAAAATATTATCGCGCTTTTCATTCACCAAAGACAGCACAATTCGTCGAATGCTTGCCGCCCGCCCGATCCCGTCGATGCCCGGCAAGTCATTGGGGCGTGCACTACGCAAGGGCGCGATGCCACAGGCGACACGCCGTGGCGAAAGACTGTGCGCAGCAGTTGCCGCAGCGTTCGTGCTGCTTCAGAGCTCAGCGTGCACCGCCCTGCTGCCGCAATCGCAAGAGCGCACAACAATGCCCTGGCTGGATTACGAATCCGCAAGTGCGGCTGTGGATGCCATCACGCCCGGACAAACGCGGGTGGAAGAACTGCTCAACAACGGCTTTCGACCCGATAGCAATCCGGCTGTCGCCTGGCTGTCCTGGCCGGAGCTTTTGCAGCGGTTTGCCGCGCTCGGCGCGATCGAACCGCTCAAGATCGATCCGGGACTACGTGAATGCCTGAGCGAATCCGAGCGCTGCAAGGCACTCGGGGTGAATGCACGCAATCTCAAGCGGGAGCGTATCGGAAACTTCTGGCTCGACTCGATGAGTTTTCAACGAACACTTCGAACAAGCGGGTGGACCTTCAATGCAGTGATCGTGTTTGTCGATGGAACAGTCGTATTTCGCAGCCACGGCGGACAGCCGCGCGTCGAACAGACGCAGGATTTCCGCAACCCACTGGGCCCATTACAGAGCTGGGGCGACGCGCTGGGCCCTGCGCTGATACCTTGAAACCGGTGAAACCCCATTAAATAATGATCAATCCATTTCCAATCATTTGCCCTGATTATGTCATTGCTGTTAAATTTGCGCGGCTTTCAAAAAGGAAACGATATGCCTACATCGACCATCGCCCAAATACAGCGTCAGATCGCAAAGCTTCAGGCCAAGGCCAAAGCAATCGAAACTGCCAGCAACAGCAAGAAAATCAAGGCCGTTCAGAAAGTCCGCCAGTTGATGGACAAGCTTGGCGTCACGGTCGAAGACCTGGGCGGCACTGCTTCGGCCGTTCGGGCAACCGCTGCGAAGGGCAAAGGTCGGGCGGCGAAAAAGCCGGCAGCGAAAAAGCCCGGCCGAAAATCCGGTGCATTGAGACCGGTACCCATTCGTTACCGCGACCCCGAAACCGGTAATACCTGGACGGGTCGCGGCAAGCCCCCCGTCTGGCTGGCGGAGCGGATGAAATCCGGCAAGACCAAGGAGGATTATCTTATTGCAGCGGCCGCGGCCACGATTGCCCCGGCTGCCGCCCCTGAGCAATCCCCCGCGACCTGAGTGACACACCAGGCAGCTTGCTGCGCGGGCGCACAGCGCCTCGCGCAGTGCCTCGCCGGCTGCCGCAGGGTCAAACGCCTGGAGAAAGACCGCTCAGTCAGTCCGCCTGCGGCCAACGCTTCAAGAGCGTGACGCGATTTTTGCCATCGCTCCGCACGTAAGTCTGGATATCGGTCATTTCCCTGACAAAATGCACGCCCAGTCCTCCTATCGAGCGACTGTCCAGATCCAGATCCAGATCGGGTTCGGGCGCCGAAGCAAAGGGATCGTAGGGCTGCCCGTTATCCACGATCGTAATGAACAGACCGTCGGGCGCATGGGCAACTCGGACGAGAACCCAACCTTCATCCGGGTCCCGCCCCCCATAGGAGACGGCATTGACCACGAGCTCCTCGACCACGAGGAGTATCTGCGAGCAAAACATCGCATCCCACTCATGCTGCGCGGCCAGGCCCTCGATTGCATCGAGTAATCCCGGCAGACGCTCGATCCTGTGCGGGATCTGCAGATCGAGCAGGTATGTATCGCCCTGTGACATGGCCATTCAAACCCGCGCTCAAAGACCAAACTGCGCCCGCGCTGCGGCCTCGTCGGCTGCGAGCGGAATAATCCGATCAAAACCACTCATTTTCAGGACTTCGGCGACCGCCGGTTTGGCTCCCTGAATCACGGCCTTTCCGCCCGCAGCCTTGGCCCGCTTGGCTGCAACAAGCATGACGCGCAGTCCAGCGCTGCTCATGTAACTGAGTTGGCTGAGATCGATAATCACCGACGGCCCGGATTGCTCGATCGCTGCAAGCAAATCGCTCTCGATGCGGGCAGCATTGCTGGCGTCGATCCGCCCTGATACGGGAAAACTGAAAGGTAGAGCACTCATTGAAGTTCCTCGCGGGCTGATCAGGGCGAAGGGGTGGAATGAAGATCGGACGCGCCGGACTGGAAGAGATTGGTCCCCTCGATACGCACCGGAGTCGGAGCAGGGGACGGCCCTGAAACCCTGGGGGCTGGCTGGCCACTCGCCGCGGGCGCAGCCACTGGACGCGCAGGCCCTGGCTGGCCGCCCGCCGGCCTCGCTGGAGGCGGATCGAAACGCAACTCAGGAACCGGCCGGGTCGCCATCGCCGATGTACGGGTGGCCACAGTGGAGCGGATGAGGAACAGGCGCTCGCGGCGCTGCAACTGCTCATTGCGGGTCCGAAACAGCGCGCCGAGCACTGGAATGTCGCCGAGCAGGGGGACCTTGTCCTCGCCCTGAACGGTCTGCACCGAGTTGTAGCCGCCGATCAGCAAGCTCTCATCCGGGCGGATGCTCGCCTCGGTACTGACCACGCCCCGCCTGACCGACGGACGCGTGCCCGAGGACGCCGACTGAATCTGCCCATCCTCGATATCGAGCGTCAGATGAACCTGCTGCCCATCGCCAGTTCCGACCAGCCTCGGGGTCACCCTCAGGGTGGTGCCCGCGGTGATGGGCGTGACGAGCGCAGTGCGCTCGCTCACCGTCTGCAGATACTGGGTCTCCGACAGATCGATCACCGCACCGAGATTCTCCGAGGTGAGAATCGAGGGCCGCGCCTGAATCGACGCATCGCCCTGTTGCTCGAGAAAGCGCAAGCGCGAGATGAAGTAATCCGCACCGGAGACGACCGCAGCCGAAGGCACCGCGCCCGCCGCAGAACTGCCAACGACCGAAAGGGTATTGGCGGTGACGCCAGACTCGGCGAGATTGCCCATGCCCAGCGCGCCACGCTGCCCGTCAAAGGACGCACCCCAGACGACCCCCAACTCAGACAGACGGTTGGTGTTGACATCGATGATCATGGCCTCGATCTCGACCAGCTGGGTCGGCACATCGAGTTGCGCGATCAGTCGCTCATACACCGGAATCCGGTCCGGCGTATCCTGGATAATGACCGAGTTGGTTCTGGGCTCGGCCTGGATCGACGGTTGAAACCGGGGCAGCGCACCCAGGTTGGGGCCGGCTGCAGCACCCGCCTGGCCCCTCTGGTTGCTTGCCGCCCCCGGAACACCTGCCCCGGCCAGGGGTCCGGAAGGCGCACCGGCTGCCGCCGCCGCGCCCTGGAAACGATCAGACTGCATGGTCTGACGCCCCGGCTCACCCTCGAGCATCGATTCGCTGGTGGCACGAAGATTGGGCTGCGCAACGGTTCTCTGGCCGCCGGCTGACATGGCTGAGCCCTGCACCAGATTGCGCAGAATCGACGCCACCCCCGGCGTGGTGATCTCGCGATCCCGGTAGCTGACCACCCTGTCCTGCACCGAGGCATGCCGAAGCCTGAACACCGCCACCTGCATGCCACTGGGGCCATCGGGCAGCGAGCGGATCGTGCGCTCGACCAGCTCGACATAGGCGGGCGGCCCGGAGATCACGACCGTACCCTGCTCAGGAAGCTCACCCCACCCAAATTTGGCCTCGAGCACACCGAGACTCGCCAGCAACTGTCGCAGAGCATTGCCCGAGGTGATCGCCGGGACAAAAATCGGCTTGACCTGCACGTCCCGACTGCTCGAAACATGGAGCCGGCCCGCATAGGTAAACCAGCTGAACCCATAGGTGCCGGCCAGTCGATCGATGAATACAGTCGGACTCGCGGTATTGAATCGCCCATTGACCACGTCGGCCAGCGGAATCGTCGCCTCCAGAGTCAGATTGAAACTTGAAGCGAAATCGAGCAACACCCTGCGCAGCGTCGTTCGATCCGCGTAGTAACTGAACTCGGCATCGGGCCAGGGCGGCCGGCCCGCGTGGGCTACAGGCGCGAACACGACAGGCGCCAACACGCTCAATGCCACAGCCAGGCAAGCCGCCCGCAGCACTGCAAGCACGACGCCCGGCCTGAAACGGCTCATGCCGCACGCTCGATCGGCCATCACAGCAGTGATCTCCAGAGTTCGACTTCGTTGACCAGCGCTTCGACAGCCGCATCGAACTCATGCAGGGCAATCCCAGGCAGGACACGCCGCTGCAGCCAGGCCGCGCCGCCATCGGCATCGACCGACAGCACAGCGGGGTTTTGACGCAGGCGACCGAGCGAGGTCCGCGTGAGCCTCAGCATCAGCTTGTCGCGCGCAGACGCGGCCTCGGGCAGGTCGCAGAGTCGCGCCTCGAGCAGGATCACGCCCCCGCCCAGTACATGAAGATGGACGCGGACCGTATCGAAGCTCAGCGAAGCCTTCGGCCCCTGCCAGGGCAAGGGGATCGGCAGTCCGTTCTGCCGGACCCAATCGTTGATGAGTTGCACAGTCGTACTCATGGGCCTTATTCGCGTTGACCGAGTTCGTTGACCAGTCTGAGCACGGCCGCGACGGGCTCGACCAGGTCGGAAGGGATGTATTG
>JBIKTA010000196.1:0-5428 GCA_044348315.1 Burkholderiaceae bacterium
GTGCAACATCACTTGCGGCGTCCTCGCCCTCTTCCTCGGGCAGCGTCTCCGTCACGCCGCTGGCTACCGCGCTCAGGCGGGCGATCTCGAGCGCCTCGACCGTGAGGTCGCCGCCCGACTCGACTTCCGCGTGATGGATACCGGCGACAACGCCGCCGCGCAGATCGTTGGTGACGGCCAGTCCGCCGATCGCGGCACCGCCGCCGCTCGTTGCCGCAAGGCTCACATCGGCCCCGATGATTGCCGAATCGCGGGCGAGCACCGACAGGTCACCGCCCGCCGTGATCGTGACCCGCGGCTGCTCACTCGCACCACTCGCCGGGGCGCCGGGCCCGTCGACGAAGGGGCTGATCCAGGCCAGGCTGTCGGTCGCGATCTTGTTGGTCGCAAGAATGAAACTCGCCGACACCGAGCCACCGCCCGCGCTCGCCTCATTGCTGATCGTCGCGAGGATCAACGCGCCGTGCTGGGCGTCGGGATCGTCCTCGTCGATCGCACCCGCCTGAACGCGCAGGTCACCCCCGATGGCCGCATCCGAATCGACCAGTCGGGCGCGTACCTGCGCAGGCTGGATTTGCGCGCCAAAGTTGGTGCCGAGCACGGTGTTGATCGAACTGGAGAATATGTTCTGACTTTCCCATCCGATCGTGTTGAAGGCGAGAACGACACCGATCGCGGTGCCATCGGACTCCATCGTTGCCGAATTTTCGGCCGTGATCGTGGAGATGTTGTCGGCCAGCACTTCGGCGCCACCCCCCACGACCAGTTCGGACCCGGTCACCAGCGCATCGGCTCGCGAGAGTACGAGGTTGTTGGCGATCAGGCCGTTGATCGCGAGGCTGGTCGGTGCCGCTGCGCTCGGTGGTTCGGCCCCGCCCTCGGTCGTGTCCTCGCCCGCGGCAGCATCGTCCGCCGGTGCCTCCTCTTCGGCCGGCGCTTCTTCCTCCGCAGGGGCCTCTTCTTCGGCGGGTGCCGACGTGGTTTCACCGCTCAGCGTCGCCTCGATGCTTGCCGACTCGAGGGCAAGCACCAGCAAATCCTCGCCCACTTCGGCGCGCATGCCGACCATTCGGGCGTCGACCTCGCTGCGCACATCGTTGCGAACGACCAGCCCGCCGACTGCGGGAGCGCCCGCGCTGCTGGCGATCATCTCGGCCTCGGCCTCGATCGCCGCCTCGTCCTCCGCGGTGATGGACAGCCCCCCGCCCGCATTGGCCGTCATGGCCTGATTGAGGCCGTCGGTGGCATCGATCTCGGCGCGCGCTCGGGCGCTGATCATGTTGCTCGCGAGCACCATGCCAGCGGCCGCACTGGCGCCCGACGAACTGGCCTCGTTGTAGATCTTGGCGCTGACCCGCTCGCGGGTCCGTGCGTCGACCGCAATCGCGCCGCCCGCCTCGAGTGAGCTCGCCAGCACGCTCGCCACGACTTCGGCGGGTTGCTCGGTGCCGATCGCTGTCCCCAGCAAGGCATCGATCGCGTTTGAAAAAATGTTCTGCGACTGCCAGCCGATCGTGTTGAACGCCAGCGTCACGCCGACGGCCGTACCGCCCCCGGAGGCGGTCGCCGAGTTTTCTGCCTCGATCTGCGCACCATTGCGTGCGTTGACCGCAAGATCACCCCCCGCCACGAGAGCGCTGTCGAGGACGGTATTGCTCACGTCCGAAAGGATCAGGTTGGTTGCGATCAGGCCGTTCAGGGCGAGCGACGGCGCAGGCTCCTCCCCGGCCTCTTCGGCAGGGGCCTCCTCCTCGACCGGGGTTTCCTCCTCGGCCGGTGGCTCCTCCTCGACGGGAATTTCCTCATCGGCTGGTATTTCGTCTTCGGGGAGGGCCTCCTCGACATCCTCGAGCGGATCATCGGTCAGGAGCGCCGTGATCGTCGCCGAGCCGCGGGCATCGATGCTGAGGTCGCCGCTCACCTCGAGATTCACACGGTCGAAGAGACTGGTGACGGTACTGCGGACATCGTTGCGGGCGAGCTTGCCGCCGACCGAGGGCCCTTCGCTGGAGGCAGCCGAGCCGCCGATGCGCGCGACGATCCCGGCGGTGTCACTCGCCCGGGACGAGAGGTCGCCGCCGACCGTCACGGGGTCGGCCTCAACATCGAGGGTCGGTCGGAAGATGACTTCGGCCACTGAACTGACGAGGTTGCTCGCGAGCACGAAGCCGACCGCGGCACCCCCGTCGGAGGTCACGGTGTTGACGATGGTCGCATTGATCTGAGGCACGGAAACAGCCGCAATCTCGAGATCGGCCCCGATCGCGATGTCCGTGGATGCGACGCGCGTCCGGACTTCGGCCGGAACTTCGTCACCCACCGCACTGGTTCCCAGGAACGCATCGAGTGCTGAAGCAAAGATGTTCTGCGCGCCCCACCCGACGGTATTGAACGCCAGGACCGCGCCCACCGCCGTGCCACTGCTCTCCGTGCTCGCGGTGTTGAGTGCATCGATCGAGGATTCGTTGGATGCGGTGACGCTCAAGCCGCCATCGGACGCCTCGATCACGCTGTCGATGAGAAGGGCCTCGGCACTCGACAGGACCAGGTTCGTGGCGATCAGTCCGTTGACCGCGATCGAGCTGGCGCCGCCCGCGCCCCCGCCTGTCTCTTCCGCGCTCGCCTCACCCTCACCCGTGGTAGCCGCGCTGTCACCATCCCCGGCCGCGCTCTCCGCAGCCTCGCCCTCCTCCTCGCCCGATGGCTCGAAGCCCGATTCGCTGGCTGCGACAACGGTTCCCGTGAGCTCGGCCTCGATCGACGCACCTAGCGTGGCATCGATCGTCACATCGCCACCCGCGCTGATCGGCACACCCTGAACGATGCTCGCCACGCCGGCGCGCAGATCGTTGCGTACCACGATGCCACCCACGGCAACGCTGGAGCCCCCGCCCGAAGCCGACTGGGCCGACATCGTGACGTTGGCGCCGATCGAGGCGGCCTCCTCGGCGAGCACCTCGACGCTGCCGCCTGCCTCGATGGCCCGGGATTGAGAGCCCGCATCCGCACCAGCGATCGATGCACGCGTCTCGGTTCGGACCCGGTTGCTGGCCAGAATCCCCGACGCCCCCACGCCCATACCCGAACCGTTCGCAGTCGCGCTCGACTCATTGCTGATCTCGGCGGCGATCGATGCCTCGTCCTTTGCGCTGACAGACAGATCACCTCCGACCACGAGGTCGGTCGCGAGCAACTCGGCGCTGACCGACAGGGGCAGCTCGGTGGTGGCGACATCGGTGCCCAGCAGGCTGTTGAGCCCGGCGGCGGCCACATTGCCCATGTCCCAGCCGATGGCATTGAAGGCGAGCGTGATCCCGGCGGCCGAACCGCTGTCACCGGTCACTGCCGTGCCGGCAGCGGATTCGGCCGAAAGCGCAGCGGCATTGAGCGCCTGAATGGCCGCCGAACCTTCGCCGAGCGCAAGCGTGGCATCGCTCACGCTTGCAGTCACGCTACCGGTGAGCTGGTTCCAGGCAGCCGTGCCACCGAGGGCGAGGCTGAAACCGCCGCCGGAAGGAGCGCTGTCGTCGCCCTCCGAGCCCCCGGCCGCGCCAGGATCGTCTGCGCCCTCGTTCGCCGCACCATCACCCTCTTCCGGATCGGCCTCCGGCTCGACGACCGCCATCGATTCGGTGACCGAATCGAGTGTCTGCGCGCCGACCGCAAGGACCGCGAGGTCGTCGGCCTCGAGCACCGATCGCAGGACCGCGGCTTCAATCCGCCGGTCGACCGTGTTGCTCGCGGCGGCGATTCCGATCTTGACGTTGTCCAGCATCGGCACGTCGGCCTCGAATCCTGCGCTCGAGGCCTTGAAGACCGTCTCGTCACGGGCAATGATCGCGGCCGCACCGGGCGCGCTGACCGTCGCGTCCGAGAGTCGTGCAACGGTGTGGCCACGGCCCTTGTTGGCGGCCACCTTGCCGCTGGAACCATGGGTGGCCCCGGCCAGTGCGTAGACCGCCAGTTCACCCGCATCCAGGTCGGCGCCGGCAATGAGTGCCTCGATCGAGTCGATGACGTTGACCGTCTGCACGCCGATCAGGCTCGAGATGACCTCGCCCCAGACGCCGGGCGCGTCCTCGTCCTGATCGGGCCAGGCCTCGCCGTCCACCGAGGCCGCCGCCACGTGGATGCGGCTCGGGGCCGCATCGCCCACGCCCTGCACCGTCAGGCGTTCTCCCCCCTGACCGAGCACAGCCTGAGTGCTGCGGCTGATGTTCATCAGACTCAGGCCCGCATCGAATCCCTTTGCGCCTAAACCCGTGAGGATCCCGCTCGCAAGACTGTCCGCGGTGTTCAGGACGGCGCTGAAGCGGCTGCGGTCAAGGGCCTCGATGATCAGCCCCCCGGGCTCGCCCGCCTCCTCGCCCTCGACAACCGGCGGAGCAACCAGCGTGATCTCGGCACCGCTGCCCACGCCGGCCCGCGTGGTCTGATCGGCATCGAGCTGCACCAGCCCGCCGGCTGCGCCGCGCTCGACCCTCAGCCGGTTTTCGGTCAGCGCCACGATTTCGATCGATGAGGCCTGAACGGTTGCCCCCGCGCCGATCCAGGCCGACGCGAGCGTCGTCACGTCGAGATCGGTCATCGCGAGCGGTACCTCTGCCGAGGAATCCACCGTCACCTGGACCCGGGCGTCGATGCGCAAGGCACCGCCCAGCGCCACCGCGCCATCGATGCGAACCTGGGCGCGGGCGTCGATCTCGCCGTCGTCCTCGCTGTCCATCACCGACTCGGCCCGCAGGACCAGATCTCCGGAGGAGGAGATCCTCTCGCCCACCGCCAGCTCGATGGTCTCACCGTCGACCCAAAGAGAGGTCCGGCCGAGCTCCAGGCTGTCAAGTGCGATCCGGTCGGCCCCTCCAAGGCCTCGCAACGCCAGAGTCTGGGTGGGACGCGAGAACACCAGCTCGTGCAGCCCCTCGCCGCCCGAGAGCCGCAGCGAGCCGTCGGGATTTTGCGACAGCAGCACCTCATCGTCGCCCTGGCCCAGGTCGATCACGAGGTCCTGCAGCGCGCTGTTTAGCCGCAGCAGTCCGCCCTCGGACTGGAGCCGGTTGTCCTGCCTGGCGTCCCGGGTGAGATCGATCCGGAAGGCATTGCTCAGTCGGCCGGGGGCGAAGTTCGCAGCGGACTCCGGGGCGCCGAGATCCAGCTGGATGTTGTCCGCCGCGACCGGTCGGGTCTCATCGGGTCGCGACGGTTGAAGGAAGGGCTCTGCCGACAGGAGGACACGATCCTCCAGACGTTCGACCTGCGAACGAGTCTGGGACCAGGCCTGGCGCCGCCCGCGGGCGGACCATCGTTTGAAAGGCTTGTCAGCGCGAGCAGTTCTCATCGGGAACTCCGATCGGGAGGACCTTCCCCCGCCCACGGTGGATGTTCGTCTGCCCGCCCATCCAAGCGGAGGGCGTCAGCACAAAAAGCC
>JBIKTA010000197.1:0-5419 GCA_044348315.1 Burkholderiaceae bacterium
CATCAGCGAGCCTGCGACAATGCCTGAACGGCAGTTCGGCAGCACGATCCCGAAGAAGCGCTGGCGGAAGTTGGCGCCGAGACTTCGGGCGCCCTCCTCGAGCGTGTTCAGGTCGATCGAGGCGAGCACCGCGACAATGCTTCGCACCATGAAGGGCAAGGTGAAAATGACATGGCCGATCAGGATGAATGTCCAGTGTTGCCGCATGTTGCCCACGGCGCCAAAGGTCACGATGAGCGCCAGTGCGGTGGCGAGACCGGGAATTGCGACCGGCATCACCATCAGTTCCTCGATCGCCCGGGTTACTGCGTTATTGCGGCGGGCAAGCACATACGCGGCCGGTATGCCGATGAGCAGGTTGCAGGCGAGGCAGGCGAGCGCGATCTGGATCGACAGGACGATCGTATGACTATAGTCAGTCAACACCTTGATCACCCACTGGAACGTAAGCCCGCCGCGCCATCCCACGAAGTAGTTCGCGGTCAGTCCCGCAAGTGCGGACATGAGCACCGGGATAATCAGAAACGTGCAGACCAGTACCGTGAATCCGAGCAGCATCCAGAACCTTGCATTACGTCGCCCCATGGCTCAGCCTGCGGCCGCGACCGAATTGCCGGAAGCGGATCGGGCGATGGCGAGCACAATCCAGGTGATCACTCCAAGCACAAAGGACAGCGCTGCGGCCATCGAAATGTTGGCTTGCAGCGTGAACTCGGTGTAGATCACCATCGGGAGGACATTGATCTTTGTCGCGAGGGTGAAGGCCGTGCCGAATGCGCCGACTGCAGTCGCGAAGCAGATCGCGCCGGCGGCGAGAAGCGCCGGCCGCAGGGCCGGCAGGATTACGTCTCGAGCGATCCTGAAGGGACCCGCACCAAGTGAACGCGCGGCCTCCTCGATTCTCGGGTCGAGTTTTTCGGCTGCGGCCATGATCGTGAGGATCGTGCGCGGGATCGAAAAATAGAGGTAGCCGACGAAGAGTCCCATCATCGAGTAGGCGAAGACCAAGCGCTCGCCAAACAGTGCATCGGTGATTTCGGGTATGAGGCCCTGGCGGCCCCCGAGCATGATCACCATGAATCCGACCACGACCCCAGGGAATGCGAGGGGCAGCGTCAGCGTTGCGGTCAGAACCTCGCGGCCTCGAAACGGATTTCGGGAGAGAAAGACTCCGCTCACGCATGAGATGAACAGGGTGGCGAGAGTCGTTACGAGGGCAAGCAGGATCGTGGAAACGAGACTCTCGAGATAGCGTCGCTCGAGCAGAATCGCCCAGTACGCGGACCAGCCACGCTCCCCGGAGCCCCCGATCAAGACCAGATTGGCAAGCGGCAGAAGAAAGAACGCCATAAAGACGATCCCCGCAGGCATCGCCATCGCAACAAGCGTGAAATCGTCAGCCGCCTCCGTGCGGATTCGCATGCTGGCAACCGACTCAGCCAACCTCCTTCTGGTAGCGCGAGCCGATTGTCCGGGCCGCGACTGCGAGTCGCGCCACGTCGAGCGCCGTGGCCCGTGCGTAGTCGGCATCAGGCAGGAACCGCGCCTTCACCTCGGCGCTCATCGCCGAGCTGATGACCGGACGCAGGAAGGCATTGGCCCAGTGACGCTGACCCTCGTCGCTCAGCACGAAGTCGAGGATCCGCCTTCCCTGGGCGGGGTTGGGTCCACCCGCGACCAATCCCATCACATAGGGAAGTTGCTGCGTGCCTTCCCGGGGGATCACGAATTCGACGGGTGCCTTGTCGCTGTACTTTCCGCGGTAGGCATTGAAGTCGTAGTCGAAGAGGATGGGGATTTCGCCAGAGAGCACGCGTGCGTAGGCGGTCTGGGTCGGAACGATCGGCTGATTGGCCTGCAGGCGCTTGAAGAAGGCGATACCGGGATCGAGATTCTCGTATGTGCCGCCGAGGGCGAGATTGACCGCGATGACGCCGACCTGACCGACCGCAGCACTGGCCGGATTCAGGTATCCAACCAGCCCCTTGTATTCGGGCTTGAGCAAATCCTGCCAACTGGCGGGAACGGGCTTGCCCCTCAAAGCGGCCTTGTTCACAAACAGACCCAGGGTGCCTGAGTGAATCGTGAACCAGTATCCGTCAGCGTCCTTCATCCCGTCCGGGATATCGCTCCAGCGTGCGGGCTTGTAGGCGCCGAGGACACCCGCTTCGCGGGCTTGGGGGCCGACCTGGCCGCCGAGATAGACCACATCCGCCACCGGCTTGGCCTTCTCCGCGATCAGTGCGGCAAGAGCCTGACCGGAGTTCTTGTTGTCGGGCGGCACGACGATGCCGGCTTTTTGCCCGATCAGTCGGAGCATTCCGCCCCAGTCGGCCCACTCGGGCGGGCAGTTATAGCAGATTGCGCGCTGCTGCTGGGCGAACGTCAGGGCAGGGAGGGCTGAACCCGCGGCGAATGTTACAGCGGATTGAAGGAGGGCGCGTCGGTCCATGGCATGGGCTCCGGAGGGGAACATGGATGCGGCGCGAGAGATAGGGTCGCCGCATTCGAAGGTTAGGTCAGCCAGATGACGAATCAGTGACGGCCTGCCTGTTTCTTCGGCCCTGCTGCCCGCGATCAGGAGCGGTACGAGCGACTCAATACCGCAGTCAGGACTGATTCGAGCGGTCCGCGTTCGCCGCATCGACGCCAAGCTCGGCACATAGCCGCTCGACCAGCGACTTGAGCGTCGCGATCTCGGCCGCCATGCGCAACTGCTCGGCCTTCAGCGCCGCCAACTCGACCGACGCCACGGACTGCGTGGCGGTACTTCGGGAAAAAATGGGGTCCGCGCCCAGCTCGTTGTCATCAGCAACGGCCATGCCTTCAAGCGGTCCGGCCAGGAGGTGAGCCCAGCGAGACTCCCGGCTGCCCGGCGCCCGTGCCAGCCTCGCCACAAGAGGCACGGGCTTGCTGGCCAGTTCATTCAGGAACCCCTCCAGGGAGGAGATGTCGGCAAAGCGGTGCAGGCGCTCGGTGTTCGCACGCAACTCGGCGGCAGTCTGCGGGCCTCTGAGCATCAGTATCGCCAGCAGGGCAACGGCCGGGCCGGGAACGCCCAGCACGCGGCCCGTGTTGTGCTCGTAGCGCGCGACGCGCGCCCCGCTCGACTCGAAGACCAGACTCAGAGCCCGAAGCGAGTCGACCGCAGTCAGTACCTCCGCCTCAGTGGCCTCCATCACCGGCGAACGGGCGGTCTTCTGGTTACAGCCGGCCACCAGCGCGTTCAGCGACAGAGGGTAAGTATCGGGAACGGTGTGCTGCTTTTCGACCAGCACGCCGAGCACTCGGACTTCCAGCGGGGTGAGTGCCCGCCGGGTTGTTGCAGTCTCGCTCATGTCGCGAAGCCCTCGTATTCAGATGCCCGCTCGACGGGCCGTGATCATACGGAGGGCGAAGATATCACGGCGCGGGAATCATCCGATCACGGATCTCGGTCACTTCATCTGGATGCCGCTTGCAATCAGGCGAGCCCATTTTGCCGCCTCATCCTTCATCAACTGGGAGAACTGTGCCGGCGTCTGACTGAAGGTCGGGTCTGCTCCCAGGTCTTCCAGCGCTCGCGGATCTCATCGCTGCCCATCACCTGCACGATTTCGCGGTGCAGGCGGTCGAAATCGGGCCGCGATCGCACGACGCAGGTCGCCGAAGGTAAAGACGATCGATGAAACGATGGGGTAGGCCTTGAAGGGGGGCGATCGATGGGCCGTGCCCAATGGCTTCTTCGAGGGCAGATGCCGCGGGTGGGGAGGCCATCCAGCGCGCGGGGGTTGAAGCCTGCCTCGGGCGGGCACGCCCGGTTGTATTGATCGACCGTTGCGATCAGCAGTTCGGCCGGGACCCCGAGGCGATCTGCAAGCGCCTCGATCGAATCGGCCTCGATGACCGGTTTCTCGGTCCGGATGGCGACTGACAGATTCGGCACATCGGCGAGACGCGCGCCGAGCGGGGGTCCATCGGCGAGGCGTGCCAGCTTCCAAAATCACCACATGGAGCGGCCCCGATATCGAGCGCCATCCTGATGCCTTCTCCCTGGTTGAAGTGGCAGCCGTTCGACATCCGACTGAACGAGTTGGGACAACTTGTACTGGCGGAGCAGGAAGGTCTGTAGCGCTAACTTGCTCTGCTACTGACGGTGCCCGATTTTGGTGGTGGTCGGGATTCGAACACGGATCGTGGGGCCCACGCGGTTGCTGTGCGTGGCGCCACACGCTACAGTTTGTCCATGATTCAAAGCTTCAGGCACAAAGGCGTTGAGCGTTTCTTCCGCTCAGGCTCTCGAGCTGGGATACAGGGAAGGGCAGTCACTTTATTCATTCCAAGGAAAAACTGTCCGAACGAGCGGAGCCACTTCTACCTGGTCAAGTTCATTGACCGGGTCAATCACGACACCCTGATCGGCAGGCTCAAAAAACGTATCGACGATGTCGGCGTTATCCGGCTGGTGCGTGCGTACCTGGACGCCAGGATCATGGATGGCGGGGTGATGGTCGATCGCCATTGGCTGCGCGGCGCGGGTTGAGGGCTATCAGCGCCAAAGGCATGGCGCAATGTTCGCCGAATGAATGGAAAACGACCTTCTGTGCGCTCGGGCGCCAGGGGTTTGCGCGCAACTTGCGTTGGCGCAAAGGCCGCCGGTGCGTTGTGCATCAACGTCTAATCCTCTTGCAAACCCCGCAGGCCAAGCGTTTCGTAGTCCACTTCGCCGGTGGGACGCAGTACCACTCCATCTGAAAGGACGCCTAATGAACACGCTCGTCGACGTCGCTGATGCCGACGGCCATTTCAAGACACTAGTCAAGGCTCTCACGGCTGCAGACCTTGTCGATACCCTCCGAGGTACCGGCCCATTCACCGTCTTTGCACCCACCGATGATGCGTTCGCCAAGCTGCCTGCCGGCACGCTCGATGGCCTGCTCAAGGACGTCCCCAAGCTGACAGCCATCCTCAAGTACCACGTGCTGGCCGGCAAGGTCGCTGCGGCCGACGTTGTCAAGCTCGACGGCAAGACCGCGACAACGCTGAATGGTGCGGACCTCAAGGTCAGCACCAAAGGTGGCGTAAAGCTCAATGGCGAGGTCACCGTGACCAAGACCGACATTGCCGCATCGAACGGGCTGATCCATGTCATCGACACGGTGCTTCTGCCGTCGGTCTGAGCGGCCGATCCGGAACAGCCCGCGGCCTCAACCGTAACCATTAAAGGACATGACCATGAAGAAATTTCTCATCGCCTTCGCCGTCGCGGGTGCTGCCTTTGGCGTGCAAGCCGAGGACATCGTCGACACGGCGGTCGCCGCCGGCAACTTCAAGACACTCGTCTCAGCGCTTCAGGCCGCCGATCTGGTGTCTACCCTTAAGGGTAAGGGTCCGTTGACCGTCTTTGCGCCCACCGACGACGCGTTTGCCAAGATCCCGA
>JBIKTA010000584.1:0-5417 GCA_044348315.1 Burkholderiaceae bacterium
TAACAAAGCGTTACAAAGATTCCTGAGCATCGCTTGACGGTGCGCGCTGGTTCGGTTGAGCTTTCTCAGCCCGTGGCGGTGACGCATGATATTTTTCCTCGGTGGGGCGTTCGCGTACGCAGATGACGATTACGGGCGCTCGAGACCGGCCGGGGGCCAGTTTTCGAGCTTCATGCCGAGCGTCAGACCGCGCGAAGCCAACACTTCCTTGATTTCATTGAGCGATTTGCGGCCCAGATTGGGCGTCTTCAACAACTCGTTCTCAGTCCGCTGGATGAGATCGCCGATGTAATAGATATTCTCGGCCTTCAGACAATTGGCCGACCGAACCGTCAATTCGAGATCATCGACCGGCCGCACGAGAATGGGGTCGATCTGCGGGGCCGCGCGTCCGATCGGCGCGAGCGAGGGAACACCGCCCATCTCGATCACCGGCTCAGCACCGCCCTCAAGCGACGCGAAAACCGACAACTGCTCAACGAGAATGCGCGCCGATTGCCGCACAGCCTCCTCGGGCGCAATGACACCGTTGGTCTCGACATCGACGATCAGACGGTCCAGATCCGTGCGCTGCTCAACCCGTGCACTCTCGACACTGTAACTCACCCGCCGAACGGGCGAGAACGAAGCGTCCAACACGATTCGCCCAATGCTCTTGGAGTCATTCAGATCCCGGAGCGTGCCAGGGACGTAACCCCGCCCCCGCTCAACCCGGATCGACATGTCGAGCTTCCCGCCCACCGTGAGCGTCGCAATCACATGGTCCGGGTTGATGATTTCGGCATCATGCGGCAGATCGATGTCGGCTGCCGTGACCGGGCCAGGAGAATCCTTGCGCAGTGTGACGTAAACCTCGTCTCGATTGTGCAACTTGAATACGATGCCCTTCAGATTGAGGAGAAGATCAACGACATCCTCTCGAACGCCGTCAATGGTCGAATACTCGTGAACCACACCCGAGATTTGAACCTCGGTGGGCGCGTAGCCGACCATCGAAGACAGAAGTACACGACGCAACGCGTTGCCGAGCGTGTGCCCGTAGCCGCGCTCGAAGGGCTCCATCACGACCCGGGCGTGCGCGGTGCCGACTTGCTCGACCTCGACGATGCGCGGCTTCAGCATGGCTGTCTGCATGGTAATCCTCTCGATTAGCGCGAATACAACTCGACGATCAGGCTCTCATTGATGTCGCCCGCCAAGTCACCTCGATCAGGCGCCGCTTTGAAAACGCCTTCCATCTTGGTCTTGTCGACCGTAACCCAGCCTGGAAATCCATGCTGATCCGCGAGATTGAGAGCGTCCTGAATACGAGCCTGCGTGCGTGACTTCTGACGGACTGCAATCACATCGTTGGGCTGGACCTGGAGCGAGGGAATGTTCACCGAGCGACCGTTGACCGTCACAGTCTTGTGACTTACCAGCTGGCGGGCTTCGGCACGGGTAGAACCAAACCCCATCCGATAGACGACATTATCCAACCGACATTCCAGCAGCTTGAGCAAGTTCTCGCCAGTGTTGCCACGTCGACGCACAGCCTCTGCGTAATAGCGCCGAAACTGCCGCTCGAGCACGCCATAAATCCGCTTGACCTTTTGCTTTTCACGAAGCTGCTTGCCAAAGTCAGAGGTACGCGCACCAGAAATACGACCATGTTGGCCGGGTTTGCTATCGAGCTTGCATTTCGAATCAAGCCCCCGTCGCGCGCTCTTCAGAAAAAGATCCGTTCCTTCGCGTCGGGACAGCTTTGCCTTGGGTCCGATGTAACGTGCCACTTTGATATCCTCACTGTTACGCAGGCGGCGAGCCCGCGGTCAGTCCGTCTTTGATGACCCGGCCGCAAACACGCGGCCTTTCGGGTGACGGACGGTGGTCTTTCAGGCACCCCGCGCCCTCCAAAGAGCGCGCGCGATACCGCCGCACCAACTCAGATCCGACGGCGCTTGGGCGGGCGGCAGCCGTTGTGCGGAATCGGTGTAACGTCCTGAATCTGCATGATCTTGATGCCTAGAGCATTGAGCGCACGCACCGAGGACTCACGCCCGGGGCCGGGGCCCTTGATCTCGACCTCAAGATTCTTGATCCCACATTCCTGCGCCGCACGCCCGGCGGCTTCGGCCGCAACCTGTGCGGCAAAGGGTGTGGATTTGCGGGACCCCTTAAACCCAGCACCACCCGATGACGCCCAGGACAACGCATTGCCCTGCCTATCGGTAATCGTGATGATCGTGTTGTTAAACGACGCGTGAATGTGAGCAATACCGTCAGAAACGTTCTTCTTTGCCTTCTTGCGAACACGCGACGCGGCTGCGGCCTGCGAGGCCGACTGACCCTTGGTTGCCATCTGCTAGTACTCCGAAAAGGGGGGCGGGACGAGGCCGATCACTTCTTGAGCGCGATACCAGCGCGACGCGGGCCCTTGCGGGTGCGAGCGTTGGTCCGTGTACGCTGCCCACGTACCGGGAGACCACGACGGTGCCGGACACCGCGGTAACAGCCCAGGTCCATCAATCTCTTGATCGACATCGACAACTCACGCCGAAGGTCGCCCTCAACGGTGAGATTTCCGATCGCCTCGCGGATACGCTCGAGTTCGGCGTCGTTGAGGTCTTTGACCTTCTTGTTGTACGGAACACTGGCCGCGTCACAGATCTCCCGTGCGCGCGTACGCCCAATCCCGTAAATGGCGGTAAGACCAATCTCGGTGTGTTGACGGTCGGGGATGTTGATGCCCGCAATTCGTGCCATGGAAATACCCTCGCTTAACCCTGACGCTGCTTGTGACGCGGATCGTCACAGATCACGCGAACGACGCCGTTGCGCTTGATGACTTTGCACTTGCGGCAGATTTTCTTTACGGATGCCAGAACTTTCATGGTTTGCCTCGTTAATCGATCAAACGCAGACCGGAATACCCATCATTTGGCGCGGAATACGATCCGTGCCCGCGATAAGTCATACGGGGTCAGCTCAACGGTGACCTTATCCCCAGGCAGAATACGAATGTAGTGCATACGCATCTTCCCGGATATGTGGCCGAGCACAATGTGCCCATTCTCGAGCTTGACCCTGAACGTTGCATTGGGCAGGTTCTCGACGACCTCGCCCTGCATCTGGATCACATCTTCCTTGCTCATCGATCCTCGTTCAGTTGTTGACTTGAGCAACTAGCATGGTCAGCCCTTCGCCCCAGATTTCCGCAGCAGACTCTCGTACTGATGCGACATCATGTAAGCCTGGACCTGAGCCATGAAATCCATCGTCACGACGACGATGATCAGAAGGGATGTTCCACCGAAATAGAACGGAACATTCCATTGAAGGACAAGAAACTCGGGCAACAAGCACACCGCCGTGATGTAGACCGCACCCGCCGCAGTCAGGCGCATCAGGATGCGGTCAACGTAACGTGCAGTCTGCTCACCCGGACGAATGCCAGGAATGAACGCACCGCTCTTCTTGAGGTTGTCGGCAGTCTCTCGACTGTTGAACACCAACGCAGTGTAGAAAAAACAGAAAAATATGATGGCAAGTGCATACAACAGGATATAGACAGGCTGACCCGGCGATAGCGTCGCCGCCAAGTCCTTCACGAACCGCACCACCGCACTCTCGGAATCCCCGGACGTAAACCACTGAGCGATCGTCGCAGGAAACAAAATGATGGACGACGCGAAGATCGGCGGAATCACCCCTGACATGTTGAGCTTGAGCGGTAGGTGCGAAGTCTGCCCACCATAAATCCGGTTGCCGACCTGTCGCTTGGCATAATTGACTGTGAGCTTACGCTGGCCTCGTTCAACGAACACAACTGCGGCCGTAACCAAAACCACCAGGGCGATAATCAAAAGAGAAATGAACGCGCTCATGGCGCCGGTTCGCACAAGCTCACCTAACCCAGCGATTGCACCGGGTAAGCCTGCCACAATACCAGCGAAAATAATGATCGAAATGCCGTTACCCAATCCACGCTCTGTAATCTGCTCCCCTAGCCACATCAAAAACATTGTTCCGGTGACAAGAGAGACAAGCGCCGTGAAGCGAAAGACCGCGCCCGGGTCGATAACCAAACCGGGCTGCGCCTCAAGGGCGATGGCGATCCCAAGGGCCTGAAAGGTCGCAAGCACCAGCGTAAACCACCGCGTGTATTTGGTGATCTCACGCCGTCCCGCCTCACCCTCCTTTTTCTTGGCCTCAAGCGCCGGTAGCACCACCGTCAGCAACTGCATGATGATGGAGGCGGAGATGTACGGCATGATGCCCAGCGCAAGCACAGAAAAGCGCGAGAGCGCTCCACCTGAGAACAAATTGAACATCCCGAGAAGCCCACCCTGCTGCCCTTGAAAGAGCGACGCGAGCTCGTCCGGATTGATACCCGGAACAGGGATGTGCGTCCCGAATCGATAGACGACAAGAGCGAGCAGCAAGAAAATCAGGCGCTTTTTAAGATCGCCTGATTTGCCTGACTTGAGCGCTGCTGCTGCGGACGTCGCCACGTTCTATGAAATCCGTTTAGTTGTAGTCAAGTGGGCCGGCGCACACGCCGAGACCGAATCGGAGTTGAAATACTGAGCGATCGCCACTTAAACGATTGAGCCACCCGCCGCCTCGATCGCAGCACGGGCACCCTTGGTAACGCTCACGCCCTTCAACGTGACCGCTCGCTCAATCGAGCCGGCAAGAATCACCTTGGCAGTCAGGGCCTGCTGCGGCACCAAGCGCGCAGCCCGGAGCGCCAACAAGTCAATCTCAACTATGTCGAGTTTTTGCAGATCAGCCAACCGAATTTCGGCGCAATCGCCGGCGGACATCGAGACAAACCCGCGCTTCGGAAGGCGCCGCTGCAGGGGCATCTGCCCACCCTCAAACCCAACCTTGTGAAAACCGCCCGAGCGAGACTTCTGTCCCTTGTGGCCCCGACCCGCAGTCTTTCCAAGACCGGAACCAATTCCCCGCCCGACACGCTTTTTGGCGTGCTTAGCGCCTTCCGCAGGCGCAATCGTATTGAGCTTCATGCTGACTCCATGCATGGCCGACCGGGGGTCAGCCCACTCGCACCAAATAAGAAATCTTGTTGATCATCCCGCGCACTTCGCGCGTGTCGATCAGTTCGCGGCTCTGGTTGATCTTACGGAGCCCTAAACCGCGAACCGTTGCCCGATGCGCGGGAAGGGTGCCAATCGGACTGCGGACCAGCGTGACCTTGACTGTCTTGGCGGCACTCATGATGCGACTCCGTATCAGACGAACAACTCTTCAACCGACTTGCCACGCTTGGCGGCGATCTCGGAGGGGGTGTGCAACTTGGCAAGCGCATCAAGGGTCGCCCGAACCATGTTGTACGGGTTGCTTGAGCCATGACTCTTGGCCACTACATTGGCCACTCCCAGCACATCAAAGATCGCGCGCATCGGACCACC
>JBIKTA010000198.1:0-5400 GCA_044348315.1 Burkholderiaceae bacterium
CAAAATATCGCTCGCACCCGATGGTGAGGCCGTCATGGACCGGAGCCGCCTCGATGCCGAGCGTCTTCAGACGAAGCAGCACTTCAGGGCGACTGCCGAGGCGAGCAAGTTCTTCCACGCTGACATGCCCGGCGCGGCGAAGCGACGCGATGGCGGCAGCGTCCGCGATCGCGACCAGCCAGTAGCCATCCGCGCACTGCGCGCCGACCACGCGGCGGTCCTCGGAACCGCTCGCACCGAACGACCACGGGTCCGAACTGCCGGTCCTGCGCGGCGGACAACCTAGTCTATCCATCAGCGCTGCCTGGCATTCGTTGATCCGCAGCAGGGTGTCATAAAGCGCCAGATCGATTCGCCGGCCCCGGCCGGTTCCGGAGACATCGCGTTCGTGGAGGACCTGCGCGATTCCGAGGACGCCGGCCAGCCCCGCTGCGGTGTCTGCGAGGCTGAACCCGACGTGCAGGGGAACCTGATCCGGTTCCCCTGTCAGGGCGACCGTCCCGGACATCGCTTCCGCGATCTTTCCGAAGCCCGGTCTCCGGGCGTAAGGGCCGCTCTGCCCGAAGCCCGAGATACTGAGCATGACGAGTGCAGGGTTCCGGTCGCGCAAGGTGTCCCAACCGAGTCCCAGGCGCTCGAGCACACCCGGACGGTTGTTCTCGATGAACACATCGGCCCGGTCGATCAATGACAGGAAGCGGGCCCGATCCTCCTCGGTCTTCAGATCCATCACGCCGAGGCGCTTGGCGCGACTCGCAACGCCCCACCAGAGCGGCACGCCTTCGTCACGCAGGCCCATGTTGCGCAAGGCATCGCCTTCCGGCCGTTCGATCTTGATGACCTCCGCACCCATATCAGCCAGCAGGCTTGCGGCGAAGGGGGCGGCGATCACGCTTCCGAGTTCGAGAACGCGCAGTCCCTTGAGGGGGAGGGGCCTTGCGGCACCGGACGAGATCGTTGTCTTGACAACGTTGTCGGATCGGACGGCTGGTTCGGGCGCGACGGGTCTGACATCAATGCTGGTCGGAGCCCGCCGCGGGATTCCGACCGATCCGCTTCCCTCCTGCGCGCGTCCGCCGATCGCCCACGGCGACTCCCCGCGGCTGATCAGCCCAAGGATGTCGGGCTTGTCTGCCCCGGGGGCGCCCCCCGTGCGCTTGACTTGACCCCCCGGTGGTTCCATCCGCGGGAGGGGCGATGGCATGATGAGCGGTACCCCCTCGTGGTCGACCCGGATGAAAGCCTCGCGCTCCGACAAATGCGGGTCGCTCAGGAGCACTCCGACATCATCGATCGTGCCCACCACCGTGTCCTGGGCACGCATCTGTTCGATCGCCTCGCGCCCCGTGCGCTGCGACATCCAGTCCGAGATCAGCGCCTCAAGTTCATCCATGTGGTGGCTACGGGCCTGAGTGCCCGAAAAGCGCGGATCACTGCGCAGCGTATCTCCGCCGATCAATCCGAGCAATCGCTCGGCGACCGATGCTGCCGCGGCCGAAATGGTCAGCAGCGTACCGTCCGCGGTTCGAAAGATATTGCCGATGTTGGAGTTCATCGGGAACCGGTTGCCGTTTCGTAACTCGGCTCGACCCTGAGCCTGCGCCACCGGTAGCTGCCATTCGATCATGCGCATGAGGGCTTCATGCATTGCGAAGGCAAGCGGGTACGGGGCACGCCCTGACCGGTGGGCGGCCCGCCGTTCGAAGAGGGCGACCGCAGCGGCCAGCATCGCGGTCGTATGACTCGCCAGCGGGATCTCGGGCATGCGGGGGGCGTTGTCCCGAAGCCCGGTCAACGCCATCAGTCCGCTCGCAGCCTCCGACAGTTCCGGTGCTGTGCTCCAGGGCCAGATCGCGGGTCGATCGGCCCCGGTTGGCGTGATCAGCAGGTCCTGGGGAAATTCGCAGGCCAGATCCCTCGCCCGATCGAGCATTGGAATCGACCGGTCCCTCACCACCAGATCGCATTCGGCGAGCAGTGTCGACAGGGTATTCACGCTGGCCGGGTCATCGAAGTCGAGCGCCAGCGAGAACTTGTTTCGCGCAATGATGGGCCACCATATCGACTGAACCGCCCTGGGCCCCAGTCGGCGGAGCAAGCTCCCCTGGATGGGTTCACAGACGATCACCGTGGCACCCATGTCGGCGAGCAGGACCGTCGCGAAGGCCGCCGATGGCGTATCGCTGACCTCGAGGATCCGAAGGCCTGCCAGGGGTTGACGCGCTTCAGGCTGCGCGGTGTCGAGGCCGGGTCCGGGGCTGTCCGTTGTCATACGCATCGACGCCCTGCATCACGCATGGCCCGCGAGATCTCTCGCACTCGCGGCACGCCATCGCACGATCCAGATGCCGGTCCCGACGATCAGACCGACCACGCTCGTCCTCCACTCCGGATACAGAATGAGTAGCGATGCGACGATCAGCAGTGCGCGGGGCAACCCTGCGAGCGGACCGGCCAGCCAGCCGGAGAGGCCAGCGCTCAGCATGACTGTGCCGATGATCGCGACGATCAGGGTAATCGTCACCAGCCCTGCGCTACCCTCCATCAGCAGCGGCGGATGGAGCGCAAAGATGAAGGGCAGGAGGTATTTGATCAATGCCAGCCTGACCGTATGCCAGGCGGTCTCGGTCCAGGGCGCGCCGGCAATGCCCGCAGCGACGAATACGGCCGCGCAGACGGGCGGTGTCAAGGCGGAGAGCGTCGCGACATAAAAGGCAAACATGTGGGCCTGAAGCGGCGAGAGCCCCACTTTCTGGAGGGCAACGACGATCACGGCTGTGGCCAGCACATAGGCTGCCGTGGTCGGCATTCCCATGCCGAGCACCAGCATCACCAGCGCAGAGAGGATCAGTGTCAGTACCAGGCCGCCATCGCCCCAGCGCAGGATGATCTCGGTAAATTTGACGCCGGCGCCCGTGAGGTCGATCAAGCCCACGAGCAGCGAAGCCGCCGCAATCAACGCGCCGAGCGTGACCATCGCCGGTCCCGTTTCGAGCAAGGCACTCCACAGTTCGCGGACTCGCTTGCGAAGGTCCGCGCCGCTTCGCGACGCGAGCAGGTGCGACGCAGCGATCGCGCCGCTGGCGGCGAGGACCGCCCACGACACCGGCCAGCCCGTGACGATCATCCCGATCAGCACGACAAAAGGCAGGAGCACCTGCAGAATGACCCTCGGATCACGCAGGCGAGCGGGATCGGGCAACTCGTCGACCGGCACTCGACCGACGCCGTCCCGGGCGCTGTCGAAATGCACGCTGGCAAAGACCCCGACATAGAAGAGCAGGGCGGGGATCAAGGCCGCCAGCATGATTGCGGTGACGGACAGATTCAGGAACTCTGCCATCAGGAAAAGTCCGGCGCCCATGAGCGGCGGCGTGATCTGGCCTCCGGAGGATGCGGTGGCCTCGACCGCTCCGGCCACCGCCGGTTTGTAGCCGAGGCGCTTCATCATCGGAATGGTGAATTGCCCGGTCATCGCCACGTTGGTCACCGAGGACCCGGTAATCGTACCCACCATGGCCGAGGAAAGCACCGAGATCTTGGCCGCGCCACCGGTGTAGCGGCCCGCGGCCAGCATCGCCGCATCCATCATCGCGGCGCCCACGCCCGTGTTCATCATCAGGGCGCCGAACAGGCAGAAGAGCGAGATCAGCGTGACGAACGAGTCGGTGAGCGGACCCCACAATCCTGCTGAACTCAGGTAGATGTACTCGGCAAGTACCGGCCAGGCAATGCCCGCATGCGCCATGCGCCCGCCGAGCAGGTTCCCGAAGAGAGCGTAGGCGACCGCAATGGTGACCAGAACCGCGAACGAGAGGCCCACCGAGCGCCGTGAGACCTCGACGGTGATGGCCGCGACGAGCATGCCCGAGACCAGCTCGAAATAAGTGATCGCCTCCTCGGGCCGCTCCATGACGGCCCAGTACTTCAGATGCAGATTGACCGCCGAGACCACCAGGATCAGCGCCATGGCCCAGTCATACCACGGGATGGTCGTCCGTCCGGACGCCCGGGCGGGCAGTGCGATCAGGCCGACCAACAGCACCAACGTGATTGCGATATTGCGCTGCTGGATGTTGGGCAACTGGCCCGTGAAAGCGGTGACGCAAAGGAAGACGAGCAGGCAAGCGGTCAGCAAGCCGATCGCCTGCCGCTGCCAGCCGGATACTCGTTCCCCGGGTTGGGGCGAATCGCCCTCCGGTCGTTCGATGGTCACACCCGTCACCCTGCCTGATCGTGCGAGACGCTCAGCGGGCTTCCGGCGGGATCAGCTCTGCAGGGATCTTCACACCGATTTCCCGGTAGAAGCGTACCGCGCCTGCGTGGAGCATGACGCCGCCGACGGACATGGTGTTGGCCACGACGTCGGCCTCACGAAGCGGCGCATAGGCCTCGCGTTGCTTCGGCAGTCCGGCGTGCATGGCCTTGACGACCCGGTAGGCGATCTCGGGCGTCATCCGGGTCGTGGTGGCGAAGCCCACCATCAACTCATGTGTCTTGTAAGGACCGCCGACCGTGCCCGCCGGGACCTCACGGAAACTCATCCAGGGGATCGCCTTGCGGATTCTCGCCATCTCGTCGTCGGTGTAGCCGATCGCCCTGAGCGGGACCGTGAGGGCCAATTCCGCCGTGCTGGAGTCGACGGCACGCGGTCCGCCCGAGCGGGATTGTCCGAGGCAGCGGTTGGTCCGGATTGCGTTGATGGCGTCCGTCGCATCGGCGGGGTAATGCTGGGGTGTATACCCGAGGGCCTTGATGATGCGCAGCATGTTCTTCTCGGACGACGAGCCGCGCATACCCGCATGGAAGCATTTGCCGTTCAGGTCGGCGAGGGTCTTCACACCGCTGTCGGCACGGACCACCATATGCTGCACAGCGGGGACGGCCCACCAGAGGACCCTGAAATCCTTGAAGGGCTTGGCCGCGGCCTCGGCATCCTCGATCAGATCCGGCGACATGCCCCCGAAGGCCATCTGACCACTGATCATCTGGCGGGCGTTGGCTGCGAATCCGCCCGATGAGACCACCGATACATTCAGCCCCGGATCATTCTCCGTGATGGTCTGCGCAATGGCCGAGTAATAAGGAAAAAACGGCGTCGTGGTGGTCGACCCCCCCATCGACAGCTGGAGCGTTTGCGCCGATGCGGCGAGCGGCGCGGCAGCGAGCAAGGCACCGACGGCAGCGGTGCGAAGTACTGTTTGCAGACGGACCATGGAATCTCCTCCTGATTTTGTTCTGGATGAATGAAAACTCCCCTCATCTTATGTTGATCCGGACAAGGAGCCAAATCCCTTTTGGGTCCACCATTCGAGGATCAGTCGAGCGCTTTCTGCTCCGGAGGGACCCACCATCAGGCAGTGCGGCGCCCGGGGCATCAGCCGATACGCGATGTCGTAT
>JBIKTA010000199.1:0-5395 GCA_044348315.1 Burkholderiaceae bacterium
GTGAGTTTCCCGATCCCACTGGCCGCCCGCTATACGAAATTCCATCAGCCTGCTTCCCACTATGCGCTGGTGGGCGTTTTCGTGGCCCGTTTCAACGATGGGGTTCGGGTCGCGGTGACCGGGGGCGGAAACGGGGTCTATCGCGCTACGGAACTCGAACAGGCGCTGTCATCGAACTGGTCGCCGGACGTCTGCCAGTCAGTCTCAATCGACACCGCGCAGCTCGGTGCAGACCTGCATGCCTCAGCGCGTTACCGCGCCCACCTGGTCGGGGTGCTCGCCGCGCGCGCAGTCGCCGCCTCGGCATCTGCTCGAGCTTGACTGGAACCCGCCATGGACCTCGCCCGCTTCAAGCGCCGCCGCTACACCGAAGGCTTCACGCCACTTGAATTCCTGCCGAATTTCACCCAAGCGCTGGGCGGGCCGAATGTGTTTATCAAGCGTGACGACATGCTGGGCCTCGCACCAGGCGGTAACAAGACGCGCAAGCTCGAGTTCCTGGTTGCCGACGCTTTGGCACAGGGCGCCGACACGCTGATCACCTGCGGGGCGGTGCAGTCCAACCACTGCCGACTCACACTGGCAGCCGCTGCACGCGAAGGCCTCAAATGCCAGATGGTCCTCGAGGAGCGGGTCGCAAACAGTTACGACCTCCATGCCAATGGCAACAATTTCATGTTCCGGCTGATGGGTGTCGAGCGGATCAAGGTGGTTCCCGGCGGAGCGGATATCAACGGGGCCATGCAATCGCTGGCCGAGGATCTCGACCGGGCGGGCCGCAAGGCCTACATCATTCCGGGCGGGGGCTCGAACGCACTCGGGGCACTCGGTTATGTCGCTGCGGCGCAAGAGATCCTTGCGCAGACCTTCGAGAAAGATTTGCAAATCGATCGGATCGTGCTGGCTTCGGGCAGCTCAGGCACCCACGCGGGCATGGTCGTCGGGCTGCATGCCTTCAATGCGGACATCCCGGTGATCGGGATCGGGGTCAGCCGCGATCCCGAGCAGCAGGTTCCACTGGTCAGACGTGAGGCCGAGCAGACAGCGCAACTGCTCGGCCTACACGGCGGCCTGCCCGAGCCCGCCATCGTGACGAATGGACAGTACTGGCGCCCGAAGTACTCGGTCCCGAACGCGCGAATGGTCGAGGCCGTCCAGATCCTCGCCCGTACTGAGGCGATCCTGCTCGACCCCACCTACACCGGCAAGGCCATGGCGGGCCTGATCGGACTTTCGCGCGAGGGCGTACTCAAGCCCGGCGAAAACGTGCTGTTCCTGCATACCGGCGGCTTGCCCGCGCTCTATGCGTCCATGGCGGCCGTACTGGGTGAAGAGCCGGTCGCAGACTGACAAGGGCAGCCATGAACAAACGGCAGGACTTCGATTCAGGCCTGCGGTTCGAATGCCGTAAAAGTGCCGCCATCGGTGCACGAGGGATGGTGGTCACCAACCACCCGCTTGCATCGGGCGCCGCAGCCCAGATGCTGCTCGAAGGCGGCAACGCAGTCGATGCAGCCGTGGCAGCCCTCTTCGCGCTCACGGTCGTCGAGCCCATGATGGTGGGTGTTCTGGGCGGCGGTCTCACGCATCTGCGCACAGCCGATGGCCACCACCGCATCATCGACGCCCTCAGCACCGCGCCCGGAGCAGCCCGGCCCGACCTGTACGACCCCGTCTCGGACGAACTCGAGCGCTATCGCGAGACCCGCGACCGCGCCAACGAATTCGGTCCGCTCGCGGTCGCAGTGCCCGGGGCGTTGGCCGGCTGGTGCGCCCTGCTCGAACGCTATGGCAGCCTGTCTTTTGCCGAGGTCATCGAGCCCGCCGAACGCCTGGCTACGCGTGGTTTCAGGGTCACGCCCTACCTCGCCACCAACGTCGCACTGCAGGCCGAATCGCTCCGACGCGACCGCGGGCTCGCGAGCCTCTTCCTGCCGGGCGGCCGCCCCATCACAGCCGGGACGCGGTTGGTCCAGTCCGATTACGCTCAGACGCTCGCGCTGATCGCGCGAGAGGGCTCGACTGCGCTGTATGAAGGCGCGCTGGGCGAGGCGCTTGTCGCTGACCTCTGCCATCGAGGTGGTCTGATGAGCCGCGATGATCTGCGCCACTACCGTGTCCGCGAACGCGCACCCATTCACGGCCACTATCGGGGCTTCGAGATCATCGGCCCACCACCACCGGCCTCATCGGGTGTGCACATCGTGCAAATGCTCAACGTGCTGGAGGGATTCGAAATCGGCGCGTTGGGCTTCGGATCGCCACAGTCGATCCACCTGATCGCCGAGGTCCTGGACATGGCGTTTGCCGATCGCTCGTTTGCGACAGCGGACCCCGACTTTGTTGATGTTCCGGTGGAGACCCTGATCGCAAAAGCCTACGCGCAGAGCAGACGCAAGGAGATCGACCCCGAGCACGCGCGACACTGGACGGCTGGGCTACCACGATACGAGTCGGCCGACACGACGCATCTTACGATCGCCGACGCGCAAGGAAACATCGTCTCGAGCACGCACACGATCAACGGCCTGTTCGGCGCCTGCCTGCAGATCGAGGGCACTGGCATGCTCGCGAACAACTATATGTACAACTTCGACCCTCGCCCCGGAAAGGCTCTGTCTGTGGCTGCGGGCAAACGCGTCTTCACCTCGATGGCACCGATGATGCTGTTGCGAGACAGCCGACCTGTTGCGGCGCTGGGCCTGCCAGGGGGATTGCGCATTTTCCCATCCGCACTCCAGGCGCTGATCAACCTGATCGACCATGGCATGAGCCTGCAGCAGGCCGTCGAGGCGCCGCGCGTCTGGACCCAGGGCGGGGTCCTCGAACTCGAAGACTCGATTCCCGAATCAGTCGCTCGCGGGCTCGAACAAATGGGTCATCGGGTCCTTCGGGTGCCACGCATCGCAGGCGGCATGAATGCCATCGGGTTCGCGCCCGGTGGCACGATGACCGGCGCCGCATGCTGGCGCGCCGACGGCACACCCGTGGCGATTGCCGGTGGCCTGGCCAGCGCCGGCATCGATTTTTCTATCACCTGACAACGATGTCATGAACAACGAACTCGGCGCTTCGCACTTCCAGCTCAGGGTTGCGATCCTGGACGTGTTGAACGACAGCAGTCTCGCCCGTTTTCGCCGACTGCTGCCTGATCACTACGCGCTGAGTTGCGCCCGCGCACGGGGCGACGATCATCTCAAAGACCTGATTGCAGACGCCGACTATGCGGTCTCAGGCCAGGTCGCGGTGTCGGGTGATGTCCTGCGGGCCGCGACGCGACTCAAGCTGCTGCATAAGTGGGGGGTGGGCGTCGACAACCTGGACCTCGATGCCGCCCGGGCGCTTGGAATCCGCGTGGCTCGGACCACAGGCGGCAACGCGGTGCCGGTGGCCGAGTACACGCTGGGACTGATGCTGGCCGCGACGCGTCACCTGGCCTTCGGTCACGCAGAGCTCAAGCGGGGCATCTGGCGCGGTTTCCCGCTACCCCGAGAGAGCCTGATGATTTCGGGAAAGACGGTCGGCATCGTCGGTTTTGGGGCAATCGGTCAGCGGGTGGCGCAGTTGCTGTCGGGCTTCGGATGCCGGATCCTGTATACGAAACGCACACCCCTCGCACCCGAGGCGGGTCGCGCATTGAACGCCGAATCGGCATCACTCGAACGTTTGCTCGCAGAGTCGGACATCGTCAGCCTGCACTGCCCGCTCACAGAGGAGACGGCCGGGATGATCGACCGCGAGGCGCTTCGCAAGATGAAGCCGAGCGCGATTCTGGTCAATGTCGCGCGCGGCGGCATCGTCGACGAGGCGGCCTTGTACGACGCCTTGAAAAACGGCGAACTGCGCGCAGCGGCGAGCGACGTCTTCGAAATCGAACCCTTGCCTGCGGACTCGCCCTTGCTGAGCCTGGACAACATGGTGGTCTCGCCTCACCTTGCAGCGCTCGCCTCGGATAATTTTGACCCGGTCGTCAACCGAATCATCGCGAATTTCGAGCGCACCGAGCGCGGTGAGCCGGTACCCGAATTCGAATCCGTCGTAGGGTGAGCCCATCACCACTCGCCCCCCTCGACCGTTCAGCCACATTCATCATTTGACCTCGCCTGGAGCACAGACCATGTCCTTTGCACTCAATCCCCTGCCCCCTCAGATCGAACCGGAACTGATCGCCCGACTCCGCCGTTGCGAGACCGCGACCATTGGACATTTGCGCCAGCAGGGCTTTGCGGATCGGCGCATACAGTCGATCATCGCGGGCAAGCGGATCGCGGGTACGGCCGTCACCGTCGCCCTGCCCGGACAGGATTCATCGATACTCCACCACGCGCTGGGCCTGCTCAGGCCGGGCGATGTGCTGGTGATCGATCGCCTGGGCGATGACCAGTATGCGTGCCTGGGAGGCGGTGTCGCAGTAGCCGCCAAGGCGGCCGGCGCAGTAGGGGCGATCATCGACGGGCCCGCGACCGATTTCTCGGAGATCCGTGGTGAAGATTTCCCGGTCTGGTGCCGTGGGCCCTCGCCGGTCACCACCCGTATTCTGGGCATCGGCGGCGCGTTCAATACGATCGTGCAGTGCGGTGGCGTCGCAGTCCGACCCGGAGACGCGGTGCTGGCCGACGAGAGCGGCGTCCTCTTTCTGCCGCCGGAGGCCGTCGAAGCGTGCGCAGACTGGGCGCTGGCAAAACAGGCAGAAGAACCGATCCTGCAACAGCGGCTGAGAGCAGGGGAAAAATTCGGCGAGATCAGCGGCGCGAGCAAGCTCGTGCTTGCAAAGCTGGCAAACGGAGGCAGTGTGTGAGGTAACCGACGCCACAATCAGTTCGACGCGCCCCAGGCTGCTGAGTCTAGCTGGGGCGCCGAAGTGGGCTGGACAAAGAAAACGGATAACGCGCTGGATGCCGAACCGAATGAACGATACGAGGCGACCCTGCTATCTCGGTACACCTCAAACGCCCCCTGAAGAAGGTGGCGTCCCGTAGGGGATTCGAACCCCTGTTACAACCGTGAAAGGGTCGTGTCCTAGGCCTCTAGACGAACGGGACTGCGGTCACTCTCTACACAACTAACGAGCGCCTCATCACGACGCGCTCAAAAAACCGAACCGGATCATACCTGAAAACTGGTGGAGGTAAGCGGGATCGAACCGCTGACCTCTTGCATGCCATGCAAGCGCTCTCCCAGCTGAGCTATACCCCCCGAAAAGCCCACCACTATAGCCACAATTTGTCGAATGTGCAAACGGCCGAGGGGGCCATGCTAGACTCGATCCCACCGGTCACAGCAGGGAAGCCGAGGGGCGTATGGGAGCAAGGATCATTGACGGCGCGGGGCTTGCGCGCACGATTCGAGGCGAGATTGCGCAGCGCGTGGCGCGCCTGGGAACTCGAGGTAAGGT
>JBIKTA010000200.1:0-5347 GCA_044348315.1 Burkholderiaceae bacterium
TCGCTCGCGGGGCCGATCTGAAGCGAGACTGGGTGTCTGGTCAGCGTTTGCTCAAAGCGTTTCTGAGCATACGGGCCAATTGTTCGAGCCGATAGGGTTTGCTGATCAGTTCGATGCCTTGGGTGAGCGCATCACCGAGCGGGAGTGCGTGCGGTGCGTAGCCCGAGGTCAGCAGCACCTTAAGCTTGGGCCGCTCGCGAAGCGCGCGGCGGGCAAGCTCTACCCCGTTGGCGGAGCCTTTGAGCACGACGTCGGTGAACAACAAGTCGATTTCTGGGTGGGCGAGTAGCGTATCGACGGCCTGATCGGCGTCGGCAGCGTAGAGCGCGGTGTAGCCCAACTGCTCCAGAAACTGCATCGCGACCCCACGAACTTCGTTGTCATCTTCAACAACCAGAACCGTCTCGTCGCCGCCGACTGCGGCCGAGGTGGGTGCGGGGGCTGTCGACTCTGTCGAGCGCTCGATCGCGGGCAGGTACAGATTGACCGTCGTGCCCAGGCCTTCCGTGCTGTAGACCTTCAGATGGCCACCGCTTTGCTTGGCAAAACCATACACGAGGCTCAAGCCCAGCCCGCTGCCCTTGCCCATTTCCTTGGTTGTGAAGAAGGGCTCGAAAGCGCGATTGAGCACTGATTCAGGCATGCCGCAGCCCGTGTCACTGATCGCGACCATGATGTATCGTCCGGGCCGCAGCTCGAGTTCCCGGGCGGCGTATTCGGCGTCGATACCTGCAGCGCTCGCCTCGAGAACGAGCCGGCCACCCTCGGGCATCGCGTCGCGGGCGTTGACGGCAAGATTGAGCAGCGAAGTGTCAAGCATGCCCGGGTCCGCCAGCGCGTGGGGCAAGTTGGGTTCGCAATGGGTAATGACTTCGATATTGGGGCCGAGCGTGCGGCCGAGAATCTCCGCCATCGAGACGAGCCATGAGTCGACTGCGATACCACGTGGCTGCAGGGTTTGACGACGCGCGAAGGCCAGCAGCTTTCGCGTCAGGTCGGCCCCCCGCATCGTTGCCCGCATGGCCGGACGGATCAAGGCCCGCAGGGATGCGTCGGCGGCGACACGCTCCTCGAGGATCTGCAGATTGCCCGACACCACGGTGAGCAGATTGTTGAAGTCGTGCGCCACGCCGCCCGTGAGCTGACCGAGCGCTTCGAGCCGTTGGGACTGAAAGAGCTGCTCCTCGGTGAAGCGACGCGCCCTCGAGGCCGCGAGCGTGTTGGCAATCGACTGCACGAATGGGATCTCCTCCCTGGGAAATGATCCCTCCCGGTCGCTTGCTGCGATGATCAGGGCGCTGCCATCGTTGTTGCCTGGAATCGGGCAGCAAAATGCCGCATGCAGTCCTGCTTCGCGGAGCAGCGCGCGCAGGTCCTCATCGCCGTCTGGTCGTCCGTCCAGCCAGCAGATCGGGGTGTGCCCACCGCGACCGGCGTTGCGCAGACGCTCCACGATCTGTGTCAGGATCTCCGGGGGATAGGCGGGTCCGTGCCGACCTCCCGCGTCCGGCAGCAACTCATCGCACGTCGGATCGAGGCGGCCGATCATCACGTGGGAAGCGTGCAGGTGCTCGACCACGAGCTGGCATGCTTTCCGGTTGAGTTCGGCGCCGTTATGGGTCTGGATGGCGTGGTAGCCGAATTCGGCGATCGCCTCCGCTCTCATGGCCCGTTGGAGTGCGGACTGCGCGCGCCGCAGTTCGGCCACATTGCGAATCGTCGCGCACACCATTGACTCGCCATCGAATCCCAGCGGACTCAGACTGATTTCAACCGGAATTTCGCTACCGTCCGAATGGCGCGCCAGCAGGATCTGGTTCAGACCCATGGGCCTCGGCGTTGGCGCGGCGAAATAACGTCTTCGGTGATGCATGTGGACCGAGCGAAGCCGGTCGGGCAGCAGGTGTTCGATCTTGAGGCGATGGAGCGTGGCGATGTCGTAGCCGAACAACCGGGCGCACTGCTCATTGGCCAGCCGAATCGAACCGCTCTTGTCGGCGATCAGGATTGCGTCGGGCGTGCCCAGAAAGATGTGTTCGTAGATGCTTCGGGTATCGGCGATGGCACTGTACAGATCGTTCATCGCGGGTTGACCTTGGGCGAGAAGAGATAACCCATACCCCTCACCGAACGGATGAGGCTGGTGGAATCGCCCGGACGATCGATCTTGCGACGCAAACGTCCCACCTGAACGTCGATCGCGCGATCAAAGGGACCCGCGTCCCGATGGTGAAGTCGGTTCATCAGCTGATCACGGGTCAGGACCGTATTGGGCTGCTCGATGAAAGCGAGTAGCAGATCAAATTCTCCGGTGGTCAGCTCGACCGGCTTTCCGTCTGGATCCTTGAGCCGCCTCGCCCCGGGCTCGACGGTCCATCCATCGAACCCGTAAGCTCGCGCGAGTGATGGTGCGGGCTTGGCCGGGGAAACCGTACTCCGGCGGCGCAGCACGCTGCGAATCCGTGCGAGCAGTTCGCGCAGGTCAACAGGCTTTGCCACGTAATCGTCCGCGCCGAGCTCGAGCCCGACGATCCGATCGACGCTCTGGCCGAACCCCGTGATAATGATGATCCCGATGTCGCTGCTCGCTCGCAGTTCCCGTGCGATCATCAGTCCGTCCTCGCCGGGCAGGCGCTGGTCGAGCAACACCAGGTCGAAGCTCGAGGTCGCCAGCAGACGACGCATCGCCGCGCCGTCTTCGGCGGTCTGCGTCGAGTAGCCAAAGCCCTCGAGGTAGCTGGAGAACAATTCGCGAATGTCATCGTCATCGTCGACGATGAGGATGCGGCTGGACATATGCAACCTGCCCCAGGTGAACCCGGACGCGTCAGAAGACGCCCCCCGCCCGGATCCTTATGACTTGATATCGCTCGAGTGTAGCAGCCAATTGCCTCGGCACCACCTGAGCGCTCAGCCGGCCGGGGTTGCGTCAGGCGGAGTCTGCGGGTCCGCCGAGGCCTATGACTGCCACGCCTCGATGGGCAGTCGAAGGGTGAAACGGCTACCGGAGTGGCCGTCTGAGTCGAGGGCGAGTTCGGCCTCGAGCAGTCTTGCGATGCGTCTCACCATGACGAGGCCGATTCCCAGGCCGTTACGCCTGGAGCGGGTGGTCGAGCCGTCCAGACGGTCGGAGTCGACGAATAGTCGCTTTCGAAGATCCTCAGGAATGCCGATTCCGGTGTCGACCACCGAGAATTCGAGTGCCGAACCGATGCTTGCGCCGAGCGTGATGCCACCTCGATCGGTATAACGGAGCGCGTTTTCGAGGAGGTTTCTCAGCATTCTCATCAGCAGCACCCGATCGGTGTGGACCTGCCCGCCGCAACTTTCGGTGCGCAGCGTCAGCCCCTTGGCTTGGGCGCGCTGCTCAAACTCGAGCCTCAGGTCGTCGATGATCGGGCCGAGCTCATGGTTGCCAATGTCCGCGTGCACGACCCCCGCTTCGAGCCTCGAGAGGTCGAGCAGGTTGCCGAGGAGGTCGTTGAGTGCGACGGATGAACGCGCGATCCCGTCTGTCAGGGGTTTGAGCGCGGGGTCTGCGCAGCGTTCGCTCAGAAGACCGCTCATCAGTGAGAGCGCAGCGGCGGGCTGGCGCAAGTCGTGGCTCGCGGCGGTGAGGAAGCGCGCGGCGGCGGCACTGGCCGCACGAGCCTGCCGGCTCTCGACGGCGAGTCGGCGTAACAGCTCGCGGCGCTCATGCCGGCCGCGCTGAGCGATGGCGAGCGTGTGACTCAGCCTGTGCGAGAGTCGCTCGAGCAGTAACGCGGCCACAATGAGACCACCCGCCCAGTAGAGGCCCTGTTCGGGCTCCGCAAGCCACCAGGCCAACGCCAGCTGTCCCAGCACCAGCAGCAGGTGCAGGCGAGCGTGCCGTGGAAATGCAGCGTGGAGCGCCATGGCAGCTGCCAGCCAGCCGGCCAGTGCGAGCGTGATCAGCATGCGCCCGGCCGGGTCGATGTAGGGAAAGAAAAGACTCGCAGCGGCGCCCAGCAGCAATCCGGTCAGGCCGGTACTCAAGCGAAAGTGCGCGGCATGGGGTCTCGCGTCGCGACAGAAGCGTTTTCTGAGCAGCAACAGGGCGACCAGCGATCGGCTCAACGAAACGACCGTCACCAGCGTGGCCCAGATTACCAGGGTCGGTTGGGCGACCTGGTCGGCGAGGCCGGAGGCAAGTAAGGTGATCAGAGCCACGATGAGAAGCGGCTCAAACAGGGTCTGACGCGCCTGGTACCGACACCGCTCATCGAGCAGCCTGTGGGCCAGCCGGATCTCCTGAGGTCGGCCGCTCATGGTCTGAGCAGGGCCTGTGTCGAACGTTTGGGCAGTGAGCTGAATCACGGGCTGTCCTGGTCGGGAGTGGGAGGCCCTTGGGCGAGGGGGCCAGGCGATCCGGGCCTGAACATTTTAGGGAGCAGCATGGATCCCGCAATCGGCCAGCCGGCCGATGCCGGCGATCCGATCTTGGCGATGGCATCGCCCGGTCAACCTGCCTTCACCCCTGCGCATGCACGTTTGCCCAGGGTCAACGCCCAGCCCGGCTGCAGCACGAAAATGAATCGTTTGGCGGAACGGAGCGGATGATCGGAAAAACTGGCCAATGGTTGATGGTGTTCTGGCTGATCGTCTTGCTGGTCAGCCTGTCGCTGGGCGATGCCTGGCGTCGGAGCACAGCTTCGGTTGAACTCGACTACAGCGACTTTCTCGTTCAGCTCAAGTCGGACAATATTTTGGAGCTCGAGGTTGGGGCCAATTCGCTTCGTGGGCAGCTCAAACGGCCGCTCGAGGGTGGTCAGCTCGGCTTCACGACCCGCCGTATCGATCCAGCGCTCGCAGGTCAGCTCGCAGGGATCGATGCGCTCCGGTTCCGAGCTTCGCAGGAGTCCGGGTGGGGGCAACAGCTAGTCGGCTGGATCGGTCCTGCCCTCCTGTTGATCCTCTTCTGGGTGCTCCTGTTTCGCGGCATGGGTCTGGGGGCCGGGGCGGGCGCCCCGGGCAAGGGCCTGCTGAGTGTGGGGCGCAGTCGTGCGCGCGTCTACGTCGAGACCGACATCAGGGTGAGCTTCAGTGACGTCGCGGGTGTTGACGAGGCCAAGGATGAATTGCGTGAGGTGGTCGGATTCCTGAGGGATCCCGAACGCCATGGCCGGCTCGGTGCCCGGATTCCGCGCGGCATCCTCCTGGTGGGGCCGCCTGGGACGGGGAAGACCTTGCTTGCGCGCGCAGTTGCGGGTGAGGCTGGGGTGCCCTTTTTTTCGATCAATGGCTCGGAATTCGTCGAACTGTTCGTTGGCGTTGGCGCCGCCCGGGTACGTGATCTGTTCGAGCAGGCGAGACTGAAGGCGCCCTC
>JBIKTA010000201.1:0-5334 GCA_044348315.1 Burkholderiaceae bacterium
TCTCGCTGGCAATCCCATGATCGGGCCGAACCGCTGGCCCGATTGGATGCCCGAACTCAGACCGGTTCTGAACGGCTACCTCGCGGCCGCGCACGACTGTGCGAAGCACCTCCTAGGCGCGCTGGCCCTCAGTCTCGGCGCGCCGCAGGACGCATTCACCCGACGATTCGAAAAACCCATCTCCCGCGGTACGCTGGTCTGGTACCCGCCACAGCCCGTTGATGCCGACGCGCGCCAGTATGGCGTTGCGCCCCACACCGACTACGGCGTCATCACGCTGCTACGCCAGGACCCGGTCGGCGGACTGCAGGTTGCGACGCGTCGCGGCGAGTGGGTGATTGCCCATCCCATCGCCGACACCTTGGTGATCAACTCGGGCGACCTGATGGGACGATGGTCCAATGACACCTTCCGCTCGAACCCGCATCGGGTGATCAACAGCTCGGGTCGCGAGCGCTTGTCGATCGCGGTGTTTGTCGACCCCGACTACGACACACCGATCATCCCTGTGACCGCTCCGGGCGAGGCACCGCGCTATCCCGAGGTGAGCTGCGGCGAGTACATCGTCGGCCGCTTCAACAAATCCTTCGAATACCGGAAGAAGGCTGGCGCCTGAGTCGGGTCCGGTGGGCTGCGGCGCGTGTTTGAAAGAACTGGGCTATGACTGAGAAGACCGGCGATGGCGGCCATCCTGGCCGCAAGACATCGAAGTCTGGAAATAGCCTCACGCGCTCTTCGGCAGCGGAATACCTGACCTTTGTGGCAGCGGCAGGCAAGGGGGGTATAGAGGCGATCTACGCTGACGAGAACGTCTGGCTGACTCAGAAAATGATGGGTCAGCTATACGACGTCGAGACGCAAACCATCAACTACCACCTGAAGAAGGTGTTTGCCGACAGTGAGCTGGCCGAGGCGGCAGTTATTCGAAGTTTTCGAATAACTGCCGCCGACGGCAAGAGCTACGACACCAAACACTACAGCCTGAGCGCCATCATCGCGGTGGGCTATAAGGTCAACTCCGAGCGCGCGGTACAGTTCCGCAGATGGGCCAGCGCCATCGTCGAGTCCTTCACCATCAAGGGCTTCGCGATGGACGACGAGCGGCTGAAGAACGACGGCTCCGTCCTGACCAAGCAGTACTTCGAAGAGCAACTGCAACGCATCCGGGAGATCCGCCTATCGGAGCGGAAGTTCTATCAGAAGATCACCGACCTGTATGCCACGGCAATCGACTACGACAGCCAGGCCCAGGCCACTCAACGCTTCTTTGCCACGGTGCAGAACAAGCTGCACTGGGCGATCCACGGGCAAACGGCGGCCGAGGTCATCGTAAGCCGCGCGGACGCGAGCAAAAACCACATGGGACTCACCTCATGGAAGGACGCGCCGCTAGGCAAGATCCAGAAGTTCGATGTGGTTGTGGCCAAGAACTACCTGACGGAGAGCGAGATGGCACAACTGCAGCGCCTGGTCTCTGCTTACCTCGATCTGGCCGAAGACATGGCTCTGCGCCAGATACCGATGACCATGCAGGATTGGGAGACGCGCCTGAATCGCTTCATCACCGCTACGGACCGGGCGGTGCTACAGGACGCCGGCAAGGTCACGGCTGAGATCGCTTGCACCCACGCCGAAAGCGAGTTCGAGAAGTACCGGATCGTGCAGGATCGCCTTTTCCAGTCCGACTTTGACCGGCTCGTGAGGGGCAGTGTTGACTCGGGCGCGCCCCGCGATGAGGGCGCAGGCTCTGGCAATTGATGAGGTCGTACGGACGGCCGTAAGGTTCGCTATGGCAAGGAAGTCATTGCCTACGCGCTGCGGCTACAACTGCAGCGCCATCCGTTCGACACCGGTACGTGGCAAAGCTGATGGGACTCAATGAAAAGCAGGCGGGGCCTCGCCCATGTCCCAGAAGAGCCCGGTCATGGCGGCCAGGCCCTCGCTGAGGATGGCTTCAAGCGCATGCTCGTCAGGTGCGTGCTGCCCGCAGCTCGCATACGAGTGCGGCACCCAGATGGTCGGCACACCGATGATGTCGGTGAACACATCGTTCGGTAACGATCCGCCCAGATTGGGCAAGACCGCCGGACGCTGACCGAGCGATTGCTCGATCGAGGCGATCGCCCAGCGTACGGCGGGATGATCGGGATCGAGTCGGGTGGCGCTCATCAGGTCGCGGGCCGGCTCTGACACCTTCACCTGGTCAAAACCATGCGCTGCAAGATGATCGCGCAGCGCATCCAGAAAACTGGCCGGATGGCGGTCGGCGGTGAAGCGGATCTGGCAATGCGCGCTGGCACGCGGCGGCACCGCATTGACCGGTCGCTGCGGATTGCCGGAGACCATCGCCAGCACCTCGAAGGTGTTCCAGCCAAAGACTTTCTCGCTCGGGGTGAGCCCGCGTTCACCCCACCAGGTATCGATGGTCGGACCGTCCGCGCCCGGGTCGACCTCGACATCAGCGAGCGCACGGCGAACCGATTCGGGGATGGCTCCAGGGAGGATTCCTCGAGCGGCAACATGACCCTTCCCATCGATGATCGAGGCAATGGCATTGGCCAGGATCACTGCAGGGTTGGCCAGCAAACCGCCCCAGTTGCCCGAGTGATGGGCGCCCTCACGACATTCAACGGTGAGATCGAAATTGAGCGCGCCGCGGGTGCCGAGAAAAAGCGTCGGACGCGCAGCCGACAGGCGCGGCCCGTCCGAACCGATGAGGACGTCGGCCTGAAGCAGCTCGCGCCGCTCGCGGGCGAATTGATGGAGACCCGGCGAGCCGAGTTCTTCGGCCGTATCAAACAGGAAGATCGAATTGAAACCCAATCGGCCACGCGTGGCGATCACGCTCGCAAGCGCTGCGAGATTGATCGAATGCTGACCCTTGTTGTCGGCCGTACCGCGCCCATACCATCGATCGCCCCGCCGCTCGAGCCGCCAGGGGTTCAGTCCATTGGACCACTGCTCGTCCTGACCGCGAATCACATCGCCATGTCCGTAGGTGAGCACCGTGGGAAGGCCAGGGTCCTCGATCCGGCGCGCCACTAGAAAGGGCGCGTCGACACCGGCCGGGTTATCGAAGATCTGGACCGTGTAGCCGATCGCCTGCAAGGTCGGCCCGATCTCTTGGGCCAGGTACACGCGAAGATTGGGGCGCGACTCAGGCACCTGACTCTCGGTGCGGATCGCGACCCGTCTCGCCAGATCGGCCATGAAGGCGCCACTCGCAAAATGATCGCGTATGTGCTGAAGGGCGAGGTGACGACTCATGGGCGAACTCCGGTCGATCCCGATCAGATCGTGACGACGCGCCGGCGCCGCGAGGCAAAGGCCAGCAAACCGACGATCACGATCACTACGGGCATCAGCGCAATATTGACCAGGCGGGTGTTGAACTGAAGCGCCTCACTGTCCGCACGCAACTCCCGCCGCACCGTCTTCAACTCGCGCCGGATTTCGGCCGAGCGCTTGCGAAACTGGTCAAGTTCGGCCTGCTGCTCGGGAGAAAGAAGCGTGGTCGAAGCGTTAGGGCCGCGCTTTTGCTGCAGTTCCTGCAGTTTCTGCTGGGCCTGCTGCAGTGTCTCCTCAAGCTCGCCGATGCGTCCGATGTAGTCCTGCGCAGCACGCGCCTCCATCTCGTTGATGCGGGTGAAGGGGCGGGTGAGCACCGCGCGTGAACGCGCGTTCACCAGGTCGGTCGCGCCCGAGAACTGCTCGACGAGCGCCTGGGCAAACGCAAGATTGCCGTTCGCGGGAACGACGACGCGCTGACCAAAGACTTCGCCGATCTGCACCGCTGCGCCATCCTGGATGAAGTCGCTGTCGCCGATCAGCACGACCGCGCCCTCGGCCGAAGCCGCAGTTAGCCGCTTCTCGGGGCCATCCTTGATGCCTTCGGGAAAGGCGGTCGGAAAGCGACCGGTCAGCTTGATCGCGAGCGCCTGTTCGACATTGCCCGGCTTGAAGCCGCGCACTGCACGCTCGCCAGGTTCGATCGCCGCGGCAGAGTCCACCAGCATGGAGATCGGCGACGAGCGGATCAGAACGCTGCGGCTCAAACCCTCAGCCGGCTTACCCTCGAAGGCACCGGCAAAAGCAAAGAGCAAACGTCCTGCGCCCTGAGTCGACACATCCTCGGCATTGAGCGCCTCGTCCATCAGCGTCAGCACGGCCGGCATGGCGCGCGGCCCGGCACCCGACAGGTAACGGAGATCCGCGACGACCTTGTCTTCCTTGAACTCGACCCCCCAGGCCTTCAAGAGCGGCTGGAGACTCGAGGACGTGCCCCCCTGCATCCCCATTGCGGGTGCCATCGGATCGAAATAACCCTTTGGATCAACGAAGGCAATCAGGCGTCCGCCGCGGAGTACGAACTGATCGATCGCAAACGCCGTCTCCTCGGCCAGTCCACGGGGGTGAATCACTAGCAGCGCCTTGATGTCGGCGTCGATCTCCTTGACATCGGTCGCTACACGGCGCACGTCGAAGTCACGTTCGAGTTCGCTGATGAAGACCCATTTCTCGGACGGGCCCATCCCCATCTGCGGAACGCCACGCGAGCCGAACGCCGGCAACGGCGACAGCACACCGATCACCGGCTTGGCTTTCGCCGTGGCGCGACTGATGGCCCGGGCCAGGTCGTATTCAAGCAGCCGCTCGCGGTCGACACCGATCGTGGCGAGCACCACTTTGCGCTCGCCCTCGCCGATCGAAACGCCCAGATAGAAACGTTCGCCATTGGGCAACTGCTGGGGCTCGATGCCGTCAAGCTGCGCTGCATCCTCGGCATCCGAGTCGGGCTGCGGATCGAGTTGCTCGATCACCAACTTGCCACTGGCCGAGCTCTTCATGCTCGAGAGCAGATCGTTGACCCGACGCGCATAGGCTTTAAGCGCAATCGGGACGGTCTCGTCGCCAGAAGCGTAGAAGCGGACCTTGACCGGCTCCTCGAGCTTGCCGAGCACCGCACGCGTGCCTTCAGACAGCGTGTTAACCCGGCCCTGGGTCAGATCGATCCGCAATGAAACCGGCGCAAGCAGCAGATTGCCCACGACCAGAGCGATCGCGAGTATCAGCACCGCTGCCGGGGACGACGCGGCCGCACGGCGGGTCGCAATCGCAGCCGAGGTCGCATAGAGCGCAAGCAGCGCAATCGAGAACAGATAGAACACGTCCCGAAGATCGAGAATGCCGCGCTGGAATCCGTCAAAACGGACCAGCACCGACATCCCTGCAATCACCTCCATGAAGCGGGGCCCGGCCCAGCGTGCAAGCAATTCGACGACCGCCGGTGCGCCAGCCAGGATCAGCAGCAGGCAGACGATCAAGGACAGCACG
>JBIKTA010000202.1:0-5330 GCA_044348315.1 Burkholderiaceae bacterium
TTTTCGTCACCCATGACTTTGGCGTCGTCTCTCAACTTTGTGATCGCGTGACGGTCATGTATGCGGGTCAGACAGTGGAGCAGGCCGACAAGCGCCTGTTGCTCAAAGAGCCCAAACATCCCTACAGTCGTGCGCTTCTGGATTGCCATCCGGACCGGATGACGTCTTTGCGCGGCATTCCTGGCACCGTTCCCCGGTTGGTCAATCCTCCCGAGGGCTGCCGCTTTGTCACACGTTGCCCGCAGGCGCAGCCTCAGTGCCATCGGCGCGTCCCGAATCTGGCTGACGGGGCACACACAGTCGATTGCCGGCTTTTCGATCGGATTTCAGGGCTTGAATCCTCTCCGAATGGACAGGACAGCCATGCGTGACACGCTCGCATTGCAGGTGACACCCGAATCGTCCGATTCGCTTCGGCCCGCGTCCGGTCCCATGCTTGCTGCGCGAGGCTTGCAGGTCGAATTTCAACAGAGTGGCCTGTTCGGTCGCCGAAAGCATCCGCCCTTGCGTGCCGTCGATGGCGTTGACCTCGACATCCATCGCGGTGAGATTCTGGGGCTCGTTGGGGAGTCAGGCTGCGGCAAGACGACGTTGGGTCGAACCCTGCTTGGTCAGAAGCAGGAGAGTGGCGGAGAGATCCGGTTTGACGAACGACTTGTATCGGGCCAGGCGCCCCGGCAAGCCAGACAGGTGCGGCGCGATATTCAATACGTGCATCAGGATCCGGGCGCAGCCTTGGATCCCTGGTGGACCGTCGGTGCGACGCTGCATGAATCCTTGATCATTGGCGGTATTCGCGACAAGGCTGAGCGTGACGCCCGGATCAGCGAGATGCTTGCGGCGGTGGGTCTGGATGCGAGCGCCTGCGAGCGCTATCCGCATGAATTTTCCGGCGGTCAGCAGCGACGGATCGGGCTGGCCCGAACGCTGATCCTCAGGCCCTCGCTGGTGATTTTGGATGAACCGACCTCGGGTCTTGATTTGTCGGTGCAGGCGACCGTCCTCGCGCTTTTCCTCGAAATGAAGCAGCGCTTTGATCTCACCTATCTGTTCATCTCGCACGATCTGTCGGTCATCAGGATGCTCTGCGATCGGGTTGCCGTCATGTACCTGGGCCGAATCGTCGAGGAAGCGCCCGCCAGCCAGCTATTTCGCTCGCCGCAACATCCTTATACCCGCGCGCTGCTCGCTGCTGCCCCCCGCCTGGATCCCGATGCCCTCCTGGTCAATCCGTCCTTGCAGGGCGATCCTCCGTCCCTGCGGTCGATCCCGTCAGGCTGCCGATTCGAGCCCCGTTGCCCGGTCCGTGAGGATCGTTGTCGTAGTATCGATCCGCAATTGACATCGGTCGCGGACCGACACCGGTCTGCCTGCATCAGGTCAACGCCCATCACTTTCCTTTCATCAACGGAGTCCGCCCCGTGACCGATTCAGCGCTGCGAGTCCTTCCGATGCCGGCCAGCATCGATACGGCCCTCCTCGACGGCCTGCGCCAGGTCGAAACCGCGACCGTGGGTCATTACCGCCTGCATGGATTCATGGACCCGGGACTTCAGGCGAATCAGCGAGGCGCACGGATCGCAGGAACAGCCGTGACCGTTCAGACACGCGGCATTGACTCTGCGCCCATCGCGATCGTGCTCGATGCCATTCGGCCGGGCGACGTCCTGGTGATCGATCGTTGTGGCGAACATCGACATGCAGCATTGGGTGCGGTGCTCTGCAAGGCGCTCGAGCAGGCGGGGGCAGTCGGTGTCATCATCGATGGCCGTGCCTGCGATCTGACCGACATCGCTCGACAGGGCATGCCGCTCTGGTGTATCGGGAGTTCACCGGTCCTTGGCCGACGGCAAGGTCTCGAGGGGGGCGTCAACATCACCATCGATTGCGGTGGGGTGCCCGTGCGCCCCGGCGATGCCATCCTTGCTGACGACTCGGGCATCCTGGTCATACCGCCGGAAGAGGTCGCGGGGCTGACGGCTGAAGGACTGAAGCGCCAGGCGCGCGAAGTCGATGTGCTTGCGCGCATGTCGGCCGGTGAGCGACTGACCGAGATCGCGGGCCTGCCGCGATTTGCCGATCACGTCCGATCCTGCTCAGTTTCTCTGGATGCGCGTGGTTCCGGAGAGTCTGGCGGAAATCAGCAGCAGGAGACATGAAGTAATACAACTCCGCTCGGCTGCCGCTTCAGCCCTTCCTGCGACGGCTTGCGGGTGCTCCTTGCGCAGCGCGGCTGAAACCAGCACGCCGTTGCTGTACAGGTCGATCCCGTGGTCGGCATAGTGAAACCAGCGGATATCACGCTCGGGGTCAAGCTTCTGCGCGACCAGATTCATGTAACTGGTGACCGAGAACACCGCGGACGCGTCGACCTGACCTTGCAGCAGCATTTGCTCCTGCAGGTTGGGCGCCATGTTGATCCACTTGACCGAGTTCGGGTCGATGCCGGCAATCTCGGCGAGCACCGGGAACATCCGCATCGCAGCACCCCCGCAGGCGAGCCGAGCGTCTTGCCGGCGAGGTCCTTGATCGAGCGGATCGGGCTCGCGCTTCGGGTCATCAGCGCGAAGGGCGTTCGGTTGTAGAGCATGTAGACCATGACCGGTGCCGCGCCGGGCTTGGCTGCGGCATTCTGGATCACGGCATTCATGTCGCCAAAGCCCGCCTGGTAGGCACCTGCCATGACGGAGGTGACCGACGCGGCCGAGCCGTTGCCCTGGTCGATCACGAGATCGATCTTCTCCTGTTTGAAGTAGCCACGCTCCTGCGCGAGGTAATACCAAGCGTGTACGCCCTGGAGTTTCCAGTCGAGCACGAACTTGATCGAGGTCGTTGACTGTGCGTGCGCGCTCCGGATCAGTGCAGGCGCGCCCGCGATCAGTGCGCTGCTGCCGGCTGCGAGGCCTGTGCGCAGCAGCCTCCGGCGCGTCATGGCCGAGGGTGATGGCGTCTGGAAGAGCAGGTTATTCACTGTGGGCTCCGAGCAGGTCGTTTGGAACGGCCCGGGCGGGGACGATCGCGCACCTGGGATGTGTGACAACCGCTCGAGCACGACCCATGCCAGTCGTGCGTATCTGGGCTGCGCTTTTTAGTGAATGTTGCGTTGCCGTTTCGGCATCGACGCCCGGCTTGCAGGGTCAGCCGTCTGAAGCGCTCTCCGATCCGGGGCCTGCCGTCCGCGCGCGTCGTCGGATTTCAGAATCCGACCGTCTCGCCCCGCTTGAGGAAGCTCCCACCGCCGGAGCGGCCTAGCCACTGTTCACCATCGATGATCAACTCGCCGCGCAGGAACACCTTACGGACTTTGCCCTGCACTTCGCGACCCTCGAAGAGGTTGTAGTCGCAGTCGCTGTGGTGGTGCTCGGCGGAAATGACATGCCGCGCCATGGGATCGAAAAGCACGATGTCGGCATCGCTGCCGACCGCGATCGTCCCTTTTTGCGGGAAGAGGCCAAAGATTTTCGCGGGTGCCGTCGCAGTCAACTCGACAAACCGGTTAAGCGAAATCAGGCCCGGTCGAACGCCGCCGTCGTAGACGACTGTCATGCGCGCCTCGATGCCGGGGGCGCCGTTGGGAATCTTTGAAAAATCATCGCGGCCGAACGGCTTCTGCCGCAGCCGACCCCGATGACCTTCCTTCATGCAGTAAGGGCAGTGATCGGTCGCGATCACCTGCAGGTCGTCGAACTTGAGCGCACGCCAGAGCTCGGACTGGGTTTGCTTCGAGCGCAAAGGCGGGCTCATCACGTAGCGAGCGACATCGAAGTCGTCGCTGTCGTAGACGCTGTCGTCGAAGAACAGGTAATGTGGGCAGGTCTCCGCAAAGACCGGGATCCCCCGGTCTCGTGCCTCGACCACCTGGGCCAATGCCTCCTGCGCTGAAAGATGGACGAAATAAACCGGTGCCTGAGCCAGTTCGGCGAGGCGGATCCCCCGGTGCGTGGCTTCGCCCTCCATGATCGAAGGGCGTGTCAGCGCGTGGTAGCGGGGCGAGGTGTTGCCCTGGGCCAGCGCTTCCCGGATCAGTTGTTCGATGACGAGGCCGTTTTCCGCATGCAGCGTGACCACGCCACCGTGCTCGCCGACGAGCCGCATGGCTCGAAAGATCTGCGCGTCGTCCACCATGACCTTGCCCGGATAGGCCATGAACATCTTGAAGCTCGAAACTCCCGCATGGCGGATCGCATGCTTCATGTCTTCAAGCGACTGGTCGTCCACGTGCGTGGTGATCAGGTGAAATCCGTAATCGATCGCAGCCTTGCCTTCTGCTCTCAGGCAGGCCGCGTCAATCGCTGCCATCACGCCGGTATCGCGGTTCTGGAAGGCGAAGTCCACGATCGTCGTCGTGCCGCCAAACGCCGCTGCTCGGGTTCCGGATATGAAGTCATCGGCGGTCGTGGATTCGCCAAAGGTATTTTCGAGGTGGGTGTGACAGTCGACGCCGCCCGGCAGGACCAGCAACCCGGTGGCATCGATGCGGACGACGTCATCGCCTTCGACCGGAAGGTCCAATCCGATGGCCCGGATTCGGCCGCCTTCAACGAGGATGTCGGCGCGGTAGTCATCGACCGCCGTGACGATTCTTCCGTTGCAGATCAGTGTGCGTGTCATGGTCCGTTCCTTGGTTTCGGGTCGTCGATGGAGGGATCGGCAATCGGTTAGAAACGCGCGCAGGTCAGGTCACCCCGCGCGGAACAGTCGCGCGGGGTTGTCATGCACCATCGGCATGAACTCCTCGTGATGCAGTCCCGCGGCATTCAGGAGCATCAGGAAACATCGCAGGCTCTCGACCGGTGCGGGCAGCAGCGCCGAGCCGGAGTCGCTCGAAAGGATGACGCGCGATGGCGGCGCGGCGCGGATCCTGTCCACGAGCATCTCGACCGGCGCAGCCGCAATCCGGTGTCGCTCCGAATCAACGTGAGTCAATCCCACCTGCGTCGCGTGACTGACGAAGAAGAATGAAAATTCCAGAAAGGCGCCGAGACCCGCCAGGGCTTCGATCGCGTCGATGCCCGCGTGATTGGCCGGGACCAGCAGACGTCGTACACCCCGAGCGGCTGCCTCTTCGGCCAATCGAACCAGTTCGGAGTCGCTCAGATGACCCAGATTCAGCACCACGTCACGTTCTGCGGCCAGATCGATGATCTCGGGCAGGGGGTCGGGCAGCGGGCCTCGTTCGGGCACATGGAAACACTGTTCGATGTAGGCGACCGGGCGGCCTTCCTGTCGAGCGGTGTGCCGGGTGTGATGCGTCGGGAAGGACAGGAATCGTGCGCCGCCAGAGGGCCCGCCATAGCCATAGTCCAGCGCGATGCGGACGGCCTGCGCGG
>JBIKTA010000204.1:0-5328 GCA_044348315.1 Burkholderiaceae bacterium
TTGAAGCGGTCCCAGCGTGGTGAGCGCATGACTCCCCTCCCAACTGCGAATGGGCAAAGTCTCGGCTGCGCCGAGAAAGGTCGCGCAGAAGTGCGTGCGCGGAGACAGATAGAGTCGGCGCGGTGAGCCGAGTTCGATCAGCCGCCCGCCCTGCATGACCGCAATCCGGTCAGACAGCATCAGCGCCTCTTCCTGATCGTGGGTCACGTAGAGCGCGGTGATGCCCACTGACTTGATCAGATGACGCAATTCCACCCGCATCTGCTCGCGCAATTTGGCATCCAGATTAGACAGTGGCTCATCAAGCAGCATCACTGCCGACTCGCGAATGAGTGCACGGGCGATCGCCACCCGCTGCTGCTGTCCACCCGATAGCAGGGTGGCACTGCGACGCGCGTAGTCGCTCAAGCCGACCCGCTCGAGGACCTCGCCGACACGACGCTCGATCGTCGAACGCTCCAGACCCGCGACCTTGAGCGGAAAGGCGACGTTGTCACGCACGGTCATGTGTGGCCAGACCGCGTAGGACTGAAAAACCATCGCGATGTTGCGGCGGTGCGTGGGGACTTCAACGGCGCGCGTCGAATCGAATACCGCGCTGTCGCCGATGGTGATCGATCCACCGCTGGGGGTTTCAAGGCCTGCCACGCAGCGCAGGGTCGAGGTCTTGCCACAGCCGCTGGGGCCCAGCAGCGTGACGAACTCGCCCGCGTCGACGCGTAGCGAAAAATCGATTACGGAGGGCGCGGCCGCCCCCTCGTAACGAAGCGAAAGCGAGCGGATTTCAACCATGTCCTACCCCTGCCCGGCGCGATGACAGCCACTGCCAGAGCGCGGTGACGATCGACATCAAGACGACGAGCCAGACGCCGAGTGCGGCGGCCTTGTTCGGTTCGCCACCCGCCCAGAAACTCCAGAGCTGGACGGCGGCGGTGGCATTGTCATCGCCCTGCAGCAGCAAGGCCGTGGAGAGTTCGCGCATCACGTGAGCGACCACCCAGATCCAGGCGCCGGCGAGTGCGGGCATCATCAGCGGCAGGACGATGCTGCGTATCGTTCTGAAAGGCGTGGCGCCCGAGGTGCGCGCAGCCTCTTCGAGTTCGCGATGGATCTGGATCATCGTCGAACTCGCCGTGCGCGAGGTGTAGGCGATGTAGACCGTCACATAAGCCACGACCAGCATCCAGGCGGTACCGTAGATGGGAATGAAGCTCAGCGTCAGATAGACATAGACCAGGCCCATCGCGATCATCGTGCCGGGAATGGCAAGCGGCATGAAGGCGAGCGAATCGATCACCGCCCGCCCTGGCTGGCGGCTGCGCAGCACGGCCCAGGCCACGATCAGCGCGAGCAGCGTCACTGCGGTGGCACTGACGATCGACACCCAGATGCTGTTCCATGCGGCGCGTGCCACGCGCGGGCTGTCGAGCACCGCCTGATGCTGCGCGAAGCTAGCTTTGTCGAGCATGTCGAGGCTGACCGGTGCCTGGTAGGGCATCAGGCTCGTCCAGATGAGGAGCAGCAACGGGGCCACCACGGCAAGCAGGAAATAGCCGATGATCAGCAGCAGCGCCAGGTGCCGCCAGCGGCCCAGGCGCAGCAGTCGCGGACGAAAGCCCTTGCCGGTGATCGTGACAAAGCGATTGGCCTGACGCGTGAGTACGCGGTAGAGCCAGGCGAGGCTCAAGAGTAAGCCCAGAAAGCTGACTGCGATGGCGGCAATCTGCCCGTAGGCGGCCGATCCTCCGGACTGATCGGTGGCGAGATAGACGATGCGAGACGACACGACAAAGATGCCGGCCGGCATGCCGATCGTGCCAGGCACGTCAAATACGACGAACCCCACGATCAGGAGATAAGCCGATGCGGCAAGGAGTGCCGGGGCGAGCAGGGGCAGAAAGATCAGCCGGATCATCTGCGTGCCGCGTGCGCCACTGGTCATCGCCGCTTCCTCGAGTGCGGGGTCCATGTGGCGGAATGCGGTCGACAGGATCAGAAAAACCGAGGGCACCAGCGCGAGCACCTCGACGAAGATCATCCCTTCCATCGTATAGATATTGAAGGGCGGGCCGTCGAGTCCGAAGGCCGAGCGCGCCAGCGCGTTCAGCCACCCGGTACGGGGACTAGCGAGCAGGATCCAGCCCATCGCAAGCAGGAAGGGTGGCAGGACCATCGGCAGGACGATCAGACCGCGCATCAGTGGCTTGTAAGGCAGATCGGTGCGTTCGATCAGCCAGGCGATCGTGCCGCCCACCAGCAGCGCGCCCAGGGTGCAGCCGAGCGCGAACACGAGTGTGTTCGCGACCAGCGTGTAGAAGCCGCGGTCACCGTAGACGGTTGCAAAGTTCGAGAGCGCCCAGCCGGGATCGAGCGGGAGCCCGGTGGGCTTGAAACTCGCGATGAGAAGCAGGATCAGAGGCACGGCCACCAGGTAGCCGAGCACGCCGATCAGCGCAAGGTTGAGCGACGCCGCGCCCAGCGACGGTCGTGCTGCGGACACTTCGGAAGACGCTCGGTCGGCCCTGCGGGTCAGCGGGCGCGACCGACGGCCTCGAGCCGGCGGTTGTAGTCTTCGCTCAGCGCACCCAGATCGCCCGACTTTTCAGGCGGCCACTCTGAAATCTTCTTGCCGGCAATGAATTTGGCCGTTTCGGTCTTCGGCATCAGCGGGTTGCCTCGGCCGGTGGCCTGCTCGTAGGCGATGGCACCCTCTTCGCTGGCGAGCCAGGCGAGCAGCACCTTGGCGCCCTCACCGTTGCGGGCATTGCGACTGACCGACGAGTAGATGATGTGCATGGGGACGATGTCGAGCGCTTGCATCTTCAAGGGCGCACCGGCAGCGATCGGCGGCTTGGACGAATGGTAAAAGCCGATCCCGACGTCGATTTCCCCGGCACCGACCGCCTGAGCCAGCGGGAAGGTGCTCTTGAAGAGCATGGGTTTCAAGGCGATGTAGCGGTCGAGCATGGCCGAGGCTTTGGCTGGACTCTCGGTCGCGGCCAGTTGCGAGAAGGCTGCCGCGCGCACCCACGAGCCCATTCGGTTGGTCCATTTCGGGTCCAGCACCTGCTCCCACGTGGCAGGTGCCTCGCTGTCCTTGACCTTGCGGGTGTTCCAGAGCACGACATAGACCGATGCCGTGGTAGCCATCATCTCGGGCAAGGGCGTGAACGACGCCGGAACGCCCAGTGGCTTCCAGTCAACCGCCTCGAGCAGTCCTCGCCCCTTCAGTTGCCAGATGTGATCGGCGCCGCCCGTCAGCACGTCGCCGGTGTAGCCGCGTGCCTGGACTTCCTGCACCGTGCGCACGGCGAGCTCGTTGCCGCCGATCAGTCGCGTGTGCCGAACCTTGACATCGGGATAGCGCTTGTTGAACGCTGCCAGCACCTTGTCGATCTGTTCCGAAGGCGAACTCTCGTACCAGGTGACCGCAGGTTTCTTGGCGGCCGAGGCGGCGAGGTCCTTGAGGCTCTGAGCCTGTGCGGTGGCCAGCATCATCGCCGAGGCGAGCACCGTCGCCTTGAGCACGCGTGAAATCATCGTCATGTCTCCCTTGTGTGGATCCCGCTGTTGTGGGGGGCGCGGATGGTCTTGAACGGTAGAAAAGGTAGCACGGTCGCCTCCAGGCGATCAAGCGTAGAGCGGCAGGCCCAGGTGCTGCCCGCCGCATGATCGGTTGGGCGCGGTTGTGCCGGGATGGTGCGAGAGTCTGATTCATATTGGTGCAGACCTGCACAGACGCGGTTCAGCCCGCTGTCTGCCGGCCCGATTTCCCCCGCAAATATCGTCGTAGCGACTCCCAATGAGCTCAAGGTGCTGTGGGCATGTTATTTGCATACTAAGTTGTATACAGAAATGTATTCGCAGCTTGGCCCTTCCCTCTCATCTCACCTTCCACTCATGAGGAATCCGCCATGAATCGTCGTGAAATCCTGAAAACCGCCGCGGGCACCAGCCTCGGTGTCGCGGCCTTGCCCTTCCTCAAGTCACCCGCATTCGCACAATCGGGCGGCACGCTCGTTACTGTGGTCGGCTACACCTTCAATAGCCTCGACATTCATCGCCCCGGCACCAATCGGCCGAGTTACCAGATTGCCGTGAACGTCTACGACCGTCTCGTGACCTTCGGGACCCGCACGCTCGCAGACGGCTCGCTCGCCTATGACTACGATAAGGTGATCCCGGAGTTGGCCGAGAAGTGGACTGTTTCGCCCGACCGCAAGAGCATGACCTTCACGCTCAAGGCCAATGCCCGGTTCTGGGATGGTTCGCCCGTCACCGCGCACGACGTCAAATGGTCGTTCGATCGGGCACTCGCGCTGGGCGGTTTTCCGCAAACGCAGATGGCGGCCGGTGGATTCAAGCGCCCGCAGCAGTTCGTCGTGCTCGATGACCGAACCATCCGGATCGATCTCGATCACCCTTCCAAGCTGGCGCTGCCCAACCTCACCGTGCCCGTTGCCGTGGTGATCAATTCGAAGGTGGCCCGTGCCCAGGCGACCGCCGCCGACCCCTGGGCCGCCGAGTACCTGCACAAGACACCCCAGGGGAGCGGCGCCTACAAGGTCGAACGCTGGGATGCGGGCCAGCAACTGGTCTACGTCCGAAATGACGACTGGGCGGGCGGCCCGGTACCGGCCTTGCGGCGCATCGTGGTCCGCGAAGTGCCGTCGCTGGCGACCCGTCGCGCCCTCATCGAGCGTGGCGATGTGCAGCTGTCGTTCCAGATCCCCAACAAGGACGCGAAGGAGCTCGCCGCAGGCAAGAAAGCCAAGGTCGTAGGATCGCCGATCGACAACTGCCTGTATGTCGCCTGTCTCAACGTGAATTTCGATCCGTTCAAGGATAGCAATGTGCGCAAAGCCGTTGCGATGGCCATTCCGTATGCGCAGATCTTTGAGCAGGCCGCCTTCGGCCGTGGCGTTCCTATGTGGGGGGCAAAGTCGGCTCAGCCCACCGATATCGCGTGGCCGCAGCCTTTTCCCTATCGGACCGACCTCGATCAGGCTCGGGCGCTGCTCGCAAAGAGTGCCTTTGCAAAGGGCTTCGAAGTGCCTCTCTCGTACGACCTGGGTGAGGCCGACTGGTGTGAACCGACCGCGCTCCTGATTCAGGAGGGGCTGAGCCGGATCGGCATCAAGGTCACGTTGGACAAGATTCCGGGTGCAAGCTGGCGGACCCGGGCGCTGATCGAGAAAAAGCTCCCGTTCCTGCTCGAGAATTTTGGTGGCTGGCTCAATACGCCCTGCTACTACTTTTACTGGTCCTACATCAAGGGTGCCTTGTTCAACGCGTCAAACTACGACGACCCAGAGGTCAAGCGTCTCA
>JBIKTA010000203.1:0-5328 GCA_044348315.1 Burkholderiaceae bacterium
ATTTTCCCCTGGATCAACTGGTGCTCGATCAGGGGCTTGCCCATCGCAACTCGGGTAGCGGCCCGTCGCGAGGCTTCGGCGAGCGCCCGGCGGGCAAAGCCCAGCGCGGCGGCGGCCACGGTCGTGCGGAACACGTCGAGGGTGGCCATCGCGATCTTGAAACCCTCGCCCGGCTGGCCCAGCAACTGCGCACGGTCCACCGCACAGCCTTCGAAGCGAAGGCGTGCGATGGGGTGAGGCGACATCATCTCCAGGCGCTCAGCCACGCTGAGGCCGGGCTGATCCGCGTCGACGATGAAGGCCGAGAGCCCCTTGGCACCGGGCGCTTCGCCGGTTCGCGCAAACACGACGTATTGATGGGCAATGCCGCCGTTCGAGATCCAGGTTTTTTCGCCGTCGAGGATCCAGCCCGTGGGGGTCACGCGGGCGGTGGTGGCGATCGCCGATGCATCCGATCCCGCGTCAGGCTCGGAGAGCGCAAACGCCGCGACCCTGCGCCCGGCGCGCACGCCCGGCAGGTAGCGCTCGCACTGGTCTGCGCTGCCAAAGAGCGTGATCGGGCCGCTGCCCAGACCCTGCATCGCAAAGACATACTCGGCCAGGGCCGAGCGCCGCGCAAGGATTTCACGGCCCAGACAGATCGAGCGCACATCGAAGGCTTCGGGACCCGCCGCCGGTGCGCAGACCTCGAGCAGTCCGCTTGCCCCCAGCGCTTCGATCAGGTGCTGGCAGCGCTCATCGACCGTTCCCGCCCGGAATGCTTGCGAATCGAGCAGGGGCTCGAGCGTGCCGGCGGCCCAGGCCTCGACAGAAGCAGCGTAGTCACGGTGGCGGTCTTCAAAAAAAGGCCATTGCAGGGTGTCGGAATCGGCCATGACGAAGGCTCTCCTCAAAAACCGGCGTCTCGCACGGAGGGCGGACGACAGGGGCGCGAACGGAATCGACGATTTGGACGCATTATCCCGGTTTCGCTCACCCATTCCGACAGGCGCCTGAATTGTCCACCTTCGAACTCATCATCGAGATTCTCGCGACGCTTGCGTTTGCGGCATCGGGTCTGATTGCAGGCCTGCGCAAGCGCCTGGATGCGGTGGGTGTCTGCATGGTGACCGGGCTGACGGCCTTTGGCGGCGGTACCTTGCGCGACGTGCTTCTGGACCGCCGGCCCTTTTTCTGGGTCGAGCAGCACTATTGGCTCTGGGTGCTGCTCGCACTCTCGGTTGCGGGAATTGCCTTTCTTCGCAGCCGTCACATCGACTGGACCGAGCGCGCGATCCAGATTCCCGACGCGCTGGGGCTCGCGCTCTTCAGCATCCTGGGCACACGGATCGCGAGCGAGGCCGAGCAGCCGGTCATCGTTGCCATCCTGATGGGCGTGATCAGTGCGATATTTGGTGGCGTGCTCAGAGACATCGTCTGCAACGACATCCCCAAGGCGTTCTCCGATCACAAACCCTACGCCGTGTTCGCGTTTGCGGGCAGTTCGCTCTACCTGCTGCTCGATGCCTGGGCGGTGGCGCCGATCGCGAGCTTTGCCCTGAGCTTTGCGCTGGTGGCCACGCTGCGCCTCCTTGCAATCCAGTATGACTGGGAGATCCCGGCCTGGCGGCCGTAGACGGCCTGGCGTGTTTCTCCACGGCCCTCTGTGCTTGGCATCGGCCCGCGACACCTTCGCGCTTGGCGCACCGTCCTCTTTTTGCGCATCGCCTGCGTTCTCGCGGCGCAGGCCCCGCCCGGCTGCGCGCCTGGACTCGTCATGTTAGATTTCCGGCTCATTCCCAGGGAGAACAATCCATGAAACGTCGTGATTTCGTTCGTTCAGGCGTGGCCGCTTCATCAGTTCTCGCGGTCAGCCCCATGCTTCGGGCTCAGGCTGGCTTTCCCAACAAGCCGATCGTCTTTGTCGTGCCCTTTGCCGCCGGCGGTGGCGGCGATGTGATCGCAAGACTCATGGCCAAGGGCCTTTCCGAGCGTTTCCCGACCGGTGTCGTCGTCGAAAACCGTGCCGGTGCGAGTGGCGCGATCGGGTCGGCGCACGTACTGAAATCGCCCGCCGATGGCTACACGCTGCTCAACATGTCGAGCACCTATGCGATTCAGGCCGCGGTCAACGACAAGCTGCCCTTCGATCCGCTCGGCGATCTGCAGCCCGTGATGATGGTCTCGCGTGATCCCGTCGTGGCGATCGTGCATCCTGACTCGCCCATTCGCGATGCCAAGGTGCTCGCAGACATGGCCCGAAAGAACCCCGGCAAGGTCTCTCACGGTTCGGCGGGCATGGGCTCGATAGCGCACATGGCAGCCGAGGAACTCGGCTACAACATGGGCGTGCAACTGTTGCACGTGCCCTACAAGGGGTCCTCCCAGGCGTTCAACGATGTCATGGGTCGCTCGGTCGACATGATGTTCACGAGTGCCACCTTTGCCGCGCAGCACGTCAAGTCGGGCCGGGCCCGGGCGATCGGCATTTCTGGTACCGGACGCTCGCCCAAGCTGCCCGATGTGCCGACCTTTGCCGAGCAGGGCTATCCCAAATACCAGGTCGTTGACTGGAAGGCGATCGGCGGGCCCAAGGGGATCCCGGCCGACGTGCTCGGCCGGCTCAGTCGCGAGTTGAACGAAGTGCTCAAGATGCAGCCGATCCGGGAAAAATTCGAGTCTGAAGGCACGACCGTGCTGGGCGGCACGCCTGACGACATGCTGAAGACCATCAACGCCGACATTGCCCGCTGGAAAAATCTGGTCAAGGCGGCCAACCTCAAGTTCTGATGATGCCGGATCTCGATCCGGCCGGGGAGACCAGCGCATGAAGCAGCCTGGATGGATTCGTGAGACGGCCGCAGGGGCGCGCTGGTGCGACATCGGCGCGGCCCTGCGCGAACAGGGCCGGTCGGTTCAGACCTACCCCTACTGCATCCGCGTGATGCTCGAGAACCTGTTTCGCGGGCGCGCGCTGGGCGGCCCCGAGCGCGTCCCCGACGATGAGATCGCGCGCCTGGTCGATTGGCAAGACCATGAGGGCCGAGACGTCGCCCTGCAGGTGAGCCGCGTGGTGCTCCCGGACTCGAGCGGGCTGCCGCTTCTCCAGGATCTGGCGGCGCTGCGCGATGCGCTCGCCCGCCAGGGCGTCGATCCGGCTGGGGTTGACACCTTTTTGCCGGTGGATCTGATCGTCGACCACTCACTTTCGGTCGACCACTGGGCGCGCCCGGATGCCATCGACCTGAATCTTGCCAAGGAGTTCAAGCGCAATCAGGAGCGCTACCGCTTCATCAAGTGGGCGCATCAGGCTTTCAAGGGTCTGCGCATCCATCCGCCCGGCAGCGGCATCATCCACCAGATCAATATCGAGCATATTGCCGAGGTCGTTAGCGAGCGGCACCATCAGGGCGCGGCCTGGTGGTTTCCGGAGTTCATGCTGGGATGCGATTCGCACACCACGATGGTCAATGGCCTGGGCGTGCTGGGCTGGGGCGTTGGTGGACTCGACGCCGAAGCCGCGCTGTTGGGCGAAGCTTACGGCTTTCCCCTACCCTCGGTGGTGGGGGTCCGACTCTCAGGCGATCTCGGACCCGGGGTGGTCAGCACCGATCTGGTGCTGCTTGTGACCGAACGTTTGCGCCGGGAAGGGGTGACCGCGTGCGCAGTCGAGTTCTGGGGGCCGGCGGCTGAGCGCTTGACTGTGGCGGACCGCGCCACGCTGGCCAATATGTGCCCGGAGTACGGTGCCACCTGTGGCTTCTTTCCGGTCGATGCCCGCACCCTCGATTATTTGCGGCTGACGGGCCGTACACCCGAGGCGATCGCGCGGGTCGAGCATTACACCCAGGCCAATGCCCTGTTCCGTCATCCCGATGCGCCGGCCCCTCAATACAGCCGGGTCATCGAGATCGACGTTTCGGCCGCCCGGCCGAGCCTTGCGGGTCCGCGACGCCCTCAGGATCGACTGAGTGTCGAAGCCGTCGGCAGTGATTTCCGGGAAAAGCTCCACGCGCCGCAGGATGCGGGCGGTTTCGCGCGACCGGCCACCGACCGCCAGGCTGCGCTCACGGATGGCGCAGTGGTGCTGGCTGCGATCACTTCCTGCACCAATACGGCCAATCCGACTGCGATGCTGAGCGCCGGACTCGTCGCGCGTCAAGCGGTCGAGCGCGGGCTCCGCCCGCCTGCCTGGGTCAAGACGTCGATGGCACCGGGCTCCAGGGTGGTGGGCGACTACCTCGCTGCTGCGGGTTTGCTCGAGCCGCTCGAGGCAATCGGCTTTGGCATCGTGGGCCACGGTTGCAGTACCTGTGGCGGCAAGTCCGGCCCGCTCAATCCCGGCATCGCCGAGGCCATTGAGGCGCAGGATCTGGTGGCTGCGGCGGTGATTTCGGGCAACCGCAACTTCGAAGGACGCATCCACAAGTCGATTCGCGCCAATTACATTGGCGCCCCGCACTGGGTGGTGATTTACGCGCTTGCGGGCCGGATCGATCTTGATGTCGACACCGATCCGATCGGCCAGGACGCCTCTGGCGAGCCGGTGTTCGTGCGCGATCTGCTCCCTGATCGGGCGAGCCTCGAGGCGCTGTTGCCGCTGGCGGAGGATCCGCAGCGCTTTCGGGCGGTCTACGATCGGGGCGTGGATGGCAGCTTGTGGGGTGCGCTCGAGGCGCCGGTCGGCGATCGCTATGCCTGGGATCCGGATTCGACCTATCTGGTCGAACCACCCTTCTTCGGCGCGGCACCGGGGGCCGATCTCGGGTCGGTCGCGCCCGTCGATCCGCTCGCCGACTGGACCGAAGCCACGGCCGATCGGGTGCTGGCCTCGCCCTTGGCCGGGCGGCCAGATCGCGACCGCATCCAGGATGCACGGGTGCTCGTGGTACTTGGCGCTTCGGTGACCACTGACCATATCTCGCCTGGCGGTGAGATTCCGCTCGATTCAGCGGCCGGGCGCTACATGACCGGCCTGGGCGTCAAGCAGGCTGACTTCAACAGCTACGTAGGCCGCCGCGGCAACTACCGTGTCATGACCCGCGCAGGCTTTGGCAATCTGCGCTTGAGGAACCTGCTCGTGCCTGGCGTCGAAGGTGGTGTCACCCTTCACCAGCCCAGCGAGCGGTCGATGAGCATTTTCGAGGCGGCGATGCGCTACCGGGTGGCCGGCATACCCACGATCGTACTTGCCGGCCGGGACTATGGCAGCGGCAGCAGTCGCGACTGGGCGGCCAAGTGCACCATGTTGCTCGGGGTGCAGGCGGTGATTGCCGAATCCTTTGAGCGCATTCACCGCGCCAACCTGATTGCGATGGGCGTGCTGCCGCTAGTCTTCGAATCTGGCGA
>JBIKTA010000206.1:0-5273 GCA_044348315.1 Burkholderiaceae bacterium
CCGAACGATACGGCGTTCCCGAAGAGATCATCGTTGCAATCATTGGCGTCGAGACCAACTACGGTCGGGTCACCGGGACCTTCCGGGTATTCGACACCCTCGTCACACTGAGCTTCGACTATCCGCGCAGAGCAGAGTTCTTCCGGGGTGAGCTCGAGCAGTACCTGTTGTGGATCCGCGAAAACCGCCTGGATGTATTCGGGCCCCACGGGTCATTTGCCGGCGCAATCGGCATCCCACAGTTCCTTCCCGGGAGCATTCGGCGCCATGCTGTCGATTTCGACGGCGATGGACGGATCGATCTGTCGCGCAATGCCGCCGATGCGGTCGGCAGCGTCGCGAGCTTTCTGGCCAACCATGGCTGGCAGCGGGACGGGCCCACCCATTTCAAACCTGAGATCCGCGCTCAGGCCGCATTGGGACCCCTGCTCGAGGCCGGCATCGAGCCTCGCTTCCTCAGAGCCGAGCTCGAGCGCAGCGGCGTACAGGCTCAGCCGTCCCCCCCGCCCGATCTTCCGCTCGCCCTGATCGAGCTCCCCAACGGAGATCAAGCTTCGGACTACGTGCTCGCCGCCCCCAATTTTTACGTGATCACGCGCTACAACCGCTCGAGCTTTTACGCGATGAGCGTGATCGAACTGGCTCAACGCCTGCGACGCATCCGCAACGCCCAGTCCTGACTGCCTGCCGCCTCAACGCTGGACGACTGGGACAAACTGAGCGTGTGCGCTCAACGCTCGGCCTTTCGCAGCGCCATGGTCACGCCGGTCCCGACGATCAGCGCAATGCCAATGAGCGACCAGCCGTCTGGAAAATCGCCGAAGAGCACCAGGCCTACCGGCAGCGCAAATGCCGTGTGAGCGTACGAGAACGGCGCAAGCGTCGAGGCCGTGGCGACCCGATAGGCGCGCAGCAGCAGCAGATGCCCGGCCGCACCGAGCGCCCCGATCAGCGCCATCAGCAGCACATCGGTCCAGCGCTGCGGCTGCTCCCAGACAAAGGGCAGACCGAGCGCAAGCAGAAGCGAAGCCACCACGCCGCCGATGAAAAGGGTTGCGATCGTGTCTTCAGTGCGGGCAAGCGACCGGGTCAGCAGCGCAAAGACCACGCTGCAGAACGCGGCAAGCAGTGCGAGCAACGCCCCCCAGCCGAAGATGCCCCCTCCGGGTCGGACGATCAACGCAACCCCCACCAGACTGATCGCCAGCGCCCAGGCTGTACCTCGCGGCGCGCGCTCGCCCATGACCCATACGGCCGCGACCGTGATCAGCACGGGCGCAATACTGAAGACACCGGTGATTTCGGCGAGCGGCTGAAGCGCCACGGCGTTGAAGAAAAAGATCGCCGACAGGGCGAGGGTGCAGCCGCGGGCAAACTGGGCGAGTGGCCGGCGCGTACGCAGCAGCCCCCTGCCGACGCTGTGGCCGAAGACCAGCAGGATCACGATCACGTGGAAAAAATGGCGGGCCCATCCCAGCATGAAGGGCGAATAACGCTCGGCGAGCAGCTTCATCAACCCGTCCAGCGTCGCGAAGGCCATGCTCGCGATCACCACGAGCAGGATGCCAAGGCGAGCCTGGGAAACCGAGGGATCGGGATTCATGGGCTTGCCAGCAGTCAATGGGACAGCGCGGGCGCGTCAGGCAGCATCAAAACGCCTGGAAGGTCGAGCGCCAGCACCGCTTCGCGCACTGCACGCACCGCCGCGACACGGGTATAGCTCTTGCGCCATACGATCGAAATCCTGCGGGCAGGCGGTGGCGCAACGAGCGGAATGTAGCGCAGCAGCCCGTCATCACCCGGACCCGGGGTCGCCAGCCAGGGCAGCAGCGTGATGCCGATCCCCGATGCAACCATGTGACGGATAGTCTCGAGCGAGGGGGGGGGGGGGGTCTTCTGAATCCCGGCGCTCTCCTGGGAAAACCGTGACAGCTCCGGGCAGACCGCCAGCACATGGTCGCGAAAACAATGCCCAGAACCGAGCAACAGCATGGTTTCGCGTTTCAGTTCGTCCGCCGCGATGCTCTTGCGAGCCGCAAGCGGATGCGAATGCGCAACTGCAACGATGAAGGGCTCGTCATAGAGCGGATGGCTCATCAGTCCCGGGCCGCCAAATGGGTCGGCAAGGATCGCGACGTCGATCTCCCCCTGCCGAAGCAGCTCCAGCAGCCTGACCGTGAAATTTTCCTGCAGCAGCATCGGCATTTGCGGGGTCGCGGCGATCATGCGACGCACGAGCGCGGGGAGCAGGTAAGGCCCGATGGTGTAGATGACGCCGACCCGCAATGGTCCGGCCAGAGGGTCTTTGCCCTGTTTGGCGATTTCGCGGATGGTGCCCGCCTGCTCGAGCACCCGCTGAGCCTGCTCGACGATCTGCTCGCCGACCGGGGTGACCGCCACCTCGGTCGAGCCGCGCTCGAAAATCTGGACACCGAGTTCGTCCTCGAGCTTGCGGATCGCGACCGACAGGGTGGGTTGACTGACAAAGCAGGCTTCGGCAGCGCGGCCAAAGTGACGCTCGCGCGCCACGGCGACGATGTACTTGAGTTCAGTGAGCGTCATGGATGCAGATGATAGCAATCTACCGCTGCGGACCAGCCCGCCCGATCGGCCGCTCCAGATGATGATGCCGACTTCATGCCTTCAGGTACTCGGCCCGCACGCCCAGCCATCGTGCGATGTGTCGATCGACCCAGTCGGGGTGATCGCGAAGCATGTGGCGGGCAATGTCCCGCGCCTGCTCGACCCGTCGCGCGTCACGCTCGAGATCGGCAAATCGCAACAGCGCCTGACCCGACTGACGGGCCCCCAGGAACTCGCCTGGCCCGCGGACCTGCAGATCGATGCGCGCGATCTCAAAACCGTCCTGAGTGTCGCGCATCGCCTTCAGGCGATGTCTCGCGCCAAGCGACAGGGGCCCATGATGAAGCAGCACACAGGCGCTCTGCACGGCGCCCCGTCCGACCCGACCTCGCAGTTGGTGCAACTGGGCGAGACCGAAGCGCTCGGCATGATCGATGATCATCAGCGAGGCGTTCGGCACATCAACGCCGACCTCGATCACGGTGGTCGCGACGAGCACCGGCAATTCGCCCGCATTGAAGGCCTGCATCACCTGCTGCTTGTCAGCGGCTGACAGGCGGCCATGGACCAAACCCACCTCCAGCGGCGCGAGCGCCTCGCTGAGCGCCGCGTGGGTATCGATTGCGGTCTGGAGCTGCAAAGCCTCGGATTCTTCGATCAGGGGGCACACCCAGTACACCTGACGTCCGGACCGGGCCGCTTCGCGGACCCGCTCGATCACCTCGTCGCGGCGCTCGCCCGAGACCAGCCGGGTCACGACCGGCGTGCGTCCGGGAGGCAGCTCGTCGATGACCGACACATCGAGATCAGCGTAGTAACTCATGGCCAGGGTGCGGGGGATCGGCGTCGCGCTCATCATCAACTGGTGGGCCAGCCCTCCCTGTCGGGTGCGCAAGGCCAGACGTTGCGCAACGCCGAAGCGGTGCTGTTCGTCGACGATCGAAAGCCCCAGCCGCTCAAAAGCCACCGACTGCTCGATCAGCGCGTGCGTGCCGACCACCAGATCCACCGTACCACTGGCAATGGCCTCGCGCATCGAGCGCCGCGCCGACTCACGCATCGACCCTGCGAGCCAACCCACCTTGAGCCCGATGCGCTCGAGCCAGGGCGACAGCTTGTTCAGGTGCTGCTCGGCAAGAATCTCGGTGGGCGCCATCAGGGCCACCTGCGCCCCGCTCCCAATTGCCTGGCACGCCGCGAGGGCCGCGACGACGGTCTTGCCGCTCCCGACATCGCCTTGAAGCAGCCGGTTCATCGGCTGCGTGCCTGCCAGATCGCGGGCAATCTCCATCCAGGCGCGATCCTGGGCACCGGTGAGCCGGAATGGCAGCTCAGCGAGCAGGCGTTCGACCAGCGAAGCGTCGGCCAGCGGCTCGGCGCGCTGCAAGGCCCGCTCGGCCCGGGCCCGGCGCAGAGACAATTGTTGCGCCAGCAATTCGTCGAGAATCACTCTCTGCCAGGCGGCGGGGGTTCGCGCCTCGAGCGCCTCGGGCGAAGTGCCTACGGGAGGGGCGTGCAGCCAGCGCAGGGCCTCGGCGAGACCGGGCAGACCCAGCGGCTCGAGCAAAACCGGCGGAATGGTTTCGGGCAGCGACATCGTCCTCAGCACACGGGTCATGGCCGCTCGGATCAGTCCCTGCCCGATCCCGGCGACGGTCGGGTAGACCGGCGTCATCACCTGGGGCAGGGGCGTCGACAGAGTGACGATCCGATACCGCGGATGGATCATCTCCCGCCCGAACAGGTTGGCGCGCACTTCACCGTGCGCCCGCACCCGAACACCAGGCTTGAACTGAGCCACCTGTGATGCATTGAAGTGGATGAACCGCAGACTGATCAACCCGCTGGCATCTGCAAGGTCGACCCGTAGCGACCGCCGCGGCTGCGTTTCGCTGCGCGCCGTCCGGACTTCGCCCTCGACCTGCGCCGACTCGCCGCTGCGGGTCTGCACGATCGGGACGACGCGACTCAGATCCTCAAACCGCAAGGGGAGGTGCAGCAGAAGATCGATCTCGCTGCGGATACCGAGCCGATCGAAGGCCTCGAGTCCCGGCATCGGTTCACCCGCAGCAGTCTGCGCGCGCGCACGCCGACACACGCATCCAGGTCAGGCTGCTCACACCCGCAAAAACGCCCATCCGAATCGCGCCGCTCACGCCTGCGACGGCCGCGCGGGTTCGATCGGAAAGATCATGCAGGTCGTGGTGCCATGCGCATAGAGCTTGCCGGCGGCGTCGTAGGCGCGCCCTTCGGCGGTGCCGATCCGGCGGCTCACGCTGATCACCTTGCCTTCGGCGCGCACCGGCCCAACCCGGTCGGTGAGCGGGCGGACGTAATTGATCTTGAGTTCGAGCGTCGTGTAGGCCATGCCCTGCTCGAGCATCGAATGCACGGCGCAGCCCATCGCGGAGTCGAGCAGCGTTGCCAGATAGCCGCCGTGGACCGTACCGATCGGGTTGTAGAACTCGAACCTCGGGCTGCCCTGAAACACGATCCGACCCGCCTCCCAATCGACCGGGACGAAATCGAGGGTGTGCCCGATCGGTACGCTGGGCAGGTCGCCACGCCCGATGCGCGTCAGAAATTCCAAGCCGCTGAGTCGGGCCATCTCGTCGGCCGGGATCCGGCCGGGGGGCGCGCCCAGCAGCCTGACCTCGCGTTCACGCACCAGCCAGGCTTGCAGCGTGGCA
>JBIKTA010000205.1:0-5273 GCA_044348315.1 Burkholderiaceae bacterium
TGGACGGCGCGAGCGCGCCGGGGATTTGCGAGCCTAAGGCGCACTTGCCTATCGCGCGCTTGTCTATCGCGCGCTTGTCTATCGCGCGCTTGTCTATGACACGCTCAGGCCATCGCCTTCAGCGCCGCAGCCAGCCGGCTCTTGTAGCGCGAAGCGGCGTTCTTGTGAATGACCTTCTTGTCCGAGATACGATCGATGGCGGACTGTGACGCCTGCATGACCTGAGTCGCTGCAGCCTTGTCGCCCTTGCTGATCGCCTTGCGAACAGCCTTGATGGCGGTACGAAGCGCCGATCGCTGACTCGATTTGTGCGCGTTGCGAACAACGGCCTGACGAGCGCGCTTGCGTGAAGAAGCAATATTAGCCATGGATGATCCGAAGAGTATTCTTTGGGGAAAGCCTTAAATTCTATTATGTTTCAGCTTTTCCGCGCAAGCCTGACTTGGAACGGGACTCGATGAACCTGCTGCGCGCCGCAGCCACCGTGAGCGGCCTTACCCTGTTGTCGCGCATCACCGGCCTCGCCCGCGAGATGCTGACGGCTGCCCTCTTCGGGGCCTCGGCGATGACCGATGCCTTCTTTGTGGCCTTCAGACTGCCCAACATGCTGCGACGCCTGTTCGCCGAGGGCGCATTTTCGCAGGCCTTCGTTCCGATGCTGGCACAGCACCGGCACCGCGAGGGCGGACAGGACGAGGATCACGCGCGGGCCCGCCGCTTCATCGACGCGATCGCAAGCGCGCTCTTCTGGGCGCTGCTCGGAGTCACCTTGCTGGGGGTGATCGGCGCGCCGATTCTCGTCTGGCTGATGGCCTCGGGCTTGAGCGACGAGCCAGAGGCCTTGTCGGCGGCGGTGCTGATGACCCGGCTGATGTTTCCCTATTTGCTGCTCATTTCGCTCGCGGCGCTTGCCGCGGGCATTCTGAATACCTGGCAGCGCTATGCGGTGCCCGCATTCACACCGGTGCTGCTCAACCTGTCGATCATCGCCGCCGCCTGGTGGCTCGCGCCGCAGATGAACCCGCCGGTGCTCGCTTTGGCGGTCGGCGTCATGGCGGGCGGCATCGCACAACTCCTGCTGCAGGGGTGGGCGATCTGGCGGCTCGGATTGCTCCCCCGGGTCGGGCTCAACCCATTGCGAGCCTTCACCCAGCCTGAGGCGCGAAGCCTTCTCACACGCATGGCACCCGCAGTCTTGGCGGTCTCGGTGGCGCAAGTCAGTCTCGTGATCAATACGCACATCGCCTCGAGGCTCGAAGCGGGGAGCGTATCCTGGATCAGCTTTGGCGATCGCCTGATGGAGTTTCCGACCGCGCTGCTGGGCGTGGCGCTGGGCACCGTATTGCTGCCCACGTTGGCACGCGCGGGCGAGCGTGGCGACAGCGACACCTACCGGGGAATCCTCGATTGGGGCCTGCGGCTCACCGTGGCACTTGCGCTGCCCTGCATGGTGGGCCTGGCACTGATGGCCGAGCCGCTGACCGCGATGCTCTACCACTATGGGCGGTTCGATCATCAGGACGTCGCCATGACGGCGCGCGCCGTGCAGGCCTACTCAGTGGGCTTGCTGGGGCTCATCGCCGTCAAGGTCCTCGCGCCCGGGTTTTACGCCAGGCATGACATCCGTACACCGGTACGGATTGCGATTGCCGTGCTGATCGCTACCCAATTGATGAATCTGGTCTTCGTCCCCTGGTTTGACCACGCGGGTCTTGCCCTGTCGATCTCGGTCGCCGCCTGGGTCAACGCCGGGTTGCTGCTCGCTGGACTGCTGCGAAACGGCGCCTGGCGGCCTTCGCCAGGATGGTGGGGGTGGGGCATCAAGGTGCTGCTCGCAAGCCTGGCGATGGCCGCGCTCCTGGCTGCGCTGACCCCACGCGTCGACTGGATCGCGATGGGTGAGTCGCCGCTCGTCCGGGCCGGGCTCGCGCTCGGCCTGGTCGCCGCCGCGGGCACCCTTTACTTCGCAGCGCTGGCGCTGATGGGCGTGCGGCCGAGAGATTTTCGAAGAAGATGAAGGCGACGCTGAGAGGCGCCACCCGAGATCATGAGAGTGTTCGACCCGCCCGCAATAGCCGACCCGACGCGCGCCCGTGCGCTTGGCCCGGTGGCGGCAAGCGCTGCCCATTGACAATCACCGCCTCGATCCCTGAGGCACGGCTGATCAGGCGATCCTCCCCCGCTGGCAGATCATGTACGCGCTCGAGCGGTCCGGCCCCCACCGTCAGCGGATCGAAGACCACCACATCGGCAGGCAGACCCGGCGCCAGTCGCCCCCGATCACTCAAACCAAAGATCGAGGCAGGCTTGCCGGTCAACTGGTGCACGCCCTCCTCGAGACTCATGACGCCCTTCTCGCGGACCCAGTGACCGAGCAAGTGCGTGGCATAGCAGGCGTCGCAGAGTTGGCTCAGATGGGCGCCGCCATCACCCAGCCCGATGAGCACTTCGGGCGCAGTGATGATCTCGCGCACTTCGGCCTCCTCGAAGTTGAGAAGCGCAGTCCGCATCCGCAGTTTCAAGTCATCCCGAATCGCAAGATCGAACATCAGATCAATCGGATCGACCCCACGCTCGGCCGCCAGTTCATAGAGTGGCCGCTCGACGATCGCAGTGTCCGTGCTCCAGGCAATTGAGGCCCGGCGCAAGGACGCTCTGCGGCTGTCGCCCTCTGCAGTCTTGCCCATGAACCAGTCATCGTCCGGACCCGCCCCTTCAGCCTGCCGGCGAACGCGCGCCCGGAAGGCGGGATCGGCGTAGACCGCTCGGCGCGCCTCGTCGCGATCGACCTTGCGCAGCGCCTCGAACGAGGCCCAGGTATCGAAGACCACCGGTGAACGAAAATCGAATTCGACCAGGATGGGACGGCAAGCGCCCTGGGGATGGATGGGCAGGCCGCGGGCGCGCTGCTCAGCCGCCTTGGCCAACTGGGCGACATGCGAGCCCGGCCCGAGCGATCCGGCCAGCAACGCCGTCCAGACGACCGGCCGCCCCGAGCGATGATGAAGCGCCTCGTATTCGTCCCAACGCGGATCGCGCCCCACGTTGTAATGGAAAATGCCATGACCCACCTCGCCAAGCGCCTCAGCGATCTCGAGCATCTCATCGAAGTCAGCCAGGCGGCTGGGCACGGGCAGTCCACCGTAGCCGATGTGGATCTTGGAAACCGAAGTGGCAAACCCCACCGCTCCGACCGCCATCGCCTCACGAACCAGGCGCTTCATCTCGGCTCGCTCTTCGGACGTGGCCGCACGCTGCGTCGCCTCCTCGCCCATCACCCAGAGGCGCAGCGGCGTGTGGCCGATCATCGCAGCCACGTTGATCCCAAGCGGCAGCCGCTCGAGTGCATTCATGAATTCAGGGAATGACTCGAAAGGCCATTGAGGACCCATGCCGGCCTGAAGCGCGGCCAGACTCATGCCCTCGACCCGCTCGAGCGTCTGCAGAATCAACGAGCGGTGTGCCGGCCGCGTCGGGGCAATTCCGAACCCACAGTTGCCCATGACAACGGTCGTGACGCCGTGCCAAGGCGAGATCGTGAGCATGGGATCCCAGAGCACCTGCGCATCGTAATGCGTGTGAATGTCGACAAACCCTGGGCAGACGATGCGGCCGTCGGCCTCTATCGTCTCCTGCGCTCGCCCCGGCGCCTCGCCCATCGCGACGATCCGTCCGTCGCGAATGCCCAGATCACCTCGGTAGCGCCCGCGCCCCGTCCCGTCCACGAGTTCCCCCCCACGGATCACAAGGTCGTAATCGAAAGATTGGGAAACGCTCGGACTTGGGGTGTTGCTCACTTCGGGCTCCGGAATGTGAAAGGCTGAGGGTCTGTAAGAACGTCGGGCAGACGCTCAGTTTGTCATTGGGTCAGGCGCAAATCAGCGCATTGCCGCCGCATTGGCCAGCGTGAGATCAGTCATGAACATGTGCCCGGTTGCATGCGTGATCATTTCCGGAATGCCCGAGGCGAGCGCAATTGACTGCGGGGTCACGCCACAGCCCCAGAAAACGGGGATCTCGCCTTCGGCGGGCGGGTTGAACCGACCACTGTGGATGCGGGTCATGTCGGTCACGCCGATCGCTGCCGGATCACCAATATGCACCGGCGAACCGTGCGCGATCGGATAGCGTGCGGTCACCTCGATGGTGCGCATCAGGAGCGGCGCTGGAATCGGACGCATGCTGACGACCATGTTGCCACGCAGTCGCCCGGCGGGTACACAGGGAATCGTCGATTCGTAGACAGTCAGTCGCCCATTCGGGTCATCGAGATGGCGCAGCGGAATGTCCGCATCGAGCATCGCCTGATCAAATGACAGGCTGCAGCCCATCAAAAAACCAACGTGGTCATCGCGCCAGACGTCGAGCAGGTTGGGCACTTCTTCGACCAGCTGTCCATCGCGAAAGATCCTGAACCGCGAGAGGTCGGTGCGGATATCAGCCTCGCGCGCAGCGATACGCGGCACCGGGTCGCCGGGTTCGAGCACCTCGAGGACCGGGCAGGGCTTGGGATTACGCAGACAGAAGCTCAGAAAATCGAAGGCATAGTCACGCGGCACGATCGCCAGATTGGCCTGCAGGTTTCCCCTGGAGATGCCCGTTGTCGCCTGCGTCCAGTGGCCCTCACGCACCAGGCGCCGGATGTCTCGCGGGCTCGCATGTAGCAAATCGGCCCGCGTGAGCGGCCGGTCGGTGGGCACTGAGTGTTGGACGGCGTCATTCATCAGCAAGCGCTCCCGTGGGACCCACCCGGGCAACAAGGCCGGCCCGGCGTGGAACAGATTGAACGTGGGGCAAGACTCTATCGTCCCCGTCAAGGCGAGACAAGGCCATTTGAACGAGTACGACATCCTGAGCCAGGTTACCGATGGGCCTCTACACCGCCCAGGGGTCCCGAGACAAGCTTCTTCTCTTGCCCGCTCGAACCCGACATCGCGAGCGCGCTTCAGGCTTCGACCTGCCGTGAGGAGGCCACGATCAATCCCAAGGCCGATTTCGATCCGCCTTGAGGAGGCCACGATGAACCCGATGACCGATATCGACCTGCCGTGAGGATGCCGCGATGCCCCCCGAGACCGTTCCACCCAGACATTTCGCCGACTCCGTGAACCGCGCGTTGTGGTTCAGCCTCATCGGGTTTGCGCTCCTTGCCTTGCCGGTGATGATGAGTGACTGTGAGGCAAGCGGCCAGACCCGCCGAGGCGAAGCCCGCCCGCCCAACGAGCCCGCACAGAAAGTTGACGCCACACCCGGCGGACCCCTCCAGATCGATG
>JBIKTA010000207.1:0-5252 GCA_044348315.1 Burkholderiaceae bacterium
GATCTCCGCGGCGACCTTGCCCAGCACGCCGCGATCGTTTCTGACGTTGAGTTCGATTTCGGTACGGAAGGGTCCCGACACCTCATCGGCCCAGTCGACTTCGACCCAGCGTTCGGCGTCACGGTCGCGCTGCTTGAGTGCGACTGGGCACTCTGCTCGGTGCAGGGCGAGCCCGTGTCCACCGCGCAGATGACCCGCGAGCGGGTCGCCGGGCAAGGGGTGGCAGCATCGGGAGTAGGTGACCGCGCTACCTTCGTTGCCTTGCACAACCATCGGTGCGGGCCGGGGCAAAACCAGAGCCGCTGCCTGGGGTGAAAACTGTAACGCGATGGTCCGGGCGACCACCGGAGCCAGGCGCTTGCCCAGCCCAATCTCGGCATACAACTCGTCGATGTTGCGCACACCGGCCTCGCGCGCGCAGCGTTCGAGCACGCTCAACTCCAGAGCCGGCAAGCGGATACGCAACGCATTGAGCGATTGGTCGAGCAGCCTGCGGCCGAGTTCGACCGACTCGCGGTAGTTGAGCGTACGAAGGCTGTGCCGGATGCTGGCGCGGGCGCGTCCGGTGCGAACGAAGGAGAGCCAGGTGGGGTCAGGTCGCGATGAGGCGTCGGTGATGACCTCGACCACGTCGCCATTCACGAGTTCGGTGCGCAGCGTCACGGTCTCGTCATTGACTCGTCCACCGATGGCCTGATTGCCGATGTCGGTATGGATCGCGTAGGCATAGTCGAGAATGGTCGCGCCGCGGGGCATCGCCCGGATGTCGCCGCGCGGCGTGAACACGTAGACGGCGTCGGGGAAGAGGTCGACCTTGACGTTCTCGATGAATTCGAGCGAGTCCCCGGTCTGGCTCTGAATGTCGAGCAGCGACTGAAGCCACTGATGGGTGCGGTGATGCAGATCGGAAAAAGACTCGTGATGCGACTTGTACAACCAGTGCGACGCAACGCCTGCCTGGGCGACCCGCTGCATTTCACGGGTCCGGATCTGAAACTCGACCGGTGTGCCAAAAGGACCCGCAAGTGTGGTGTGCAGGGACTGGTAGCCGTTTACTTTCGGGATGGCGATGTAATCCTTGAAACGTCCCGGAACCGGCTTGAAGGTCATGTGCAAGGCCCCGAGGGCCAGGTAGCACTGCGCGACATCGTTGACGATCACACGGATGCCGTAAACGTCCAGGACCTGGGCAAATGAGAGGCGCTTCTCGCGCATCTTGTTGTGGATCGAGAAGAGCGATTTTTCCCGGCTCTGGATCTCGGCTTCGATCCCGAGTTTGCTCAGTGCGCGCGAGACGCTGTCGTGGATGCGCCCAATCACCTCGCGGCGATTGCCTCGCGCCACTTGAACGGCTCGATGAAGGGTCTGGTAGCGGAACGGGTGCAGGAAACGAAAACTCAGGTCCTGAAGATCGCGGTTGAGAAGATTCAGCCCCAGGCGGTGGGCGATCGGCGCGTAGATGTCGAGTGTCTCGCGCGCGATACGGCGCTGCCGCATGGCGGGCAAAGAGCCCAGGGTCTGCATGTTGTGCAAACGGTCGGCGAGCTTGATCAGGATGACGCGCACGTCACGCGCCATGGCGAGCAGCATCTTGCGAAAGCTCTCGGCCTGCTGATGCTCCTTGGATGCGAACTCGACGCGGTCGAGCTTTGATACACCGTCGACGATTTCGGCTACCGCCTGACCGAAACGCTCTGCCAGGATTTGCTTGGCGACCGCACTGTCTTCGATCACATCGTGCAGCAGCGCGGCCATCAGCGAGTCGGCATCGAGCCGCCAGCCCGCCAGGATCTCTGCGACAGCGATTGGGTGGGAGATGTAGGGCTCACCGCTCGAGCGGAACTGCCCCAGGTGCGCCTCATCGCCGAAGCGGTACGCCTCCCGAATCCGCCGTACATCCTCTTCGGGAAGGTATTCCGATGCGCGCCCGGTCAGCCGGGCAAGGGAGACGATCGTGCGCTCATCAGGGCTTGCGATGAAACCCTGTTCGGCCAGCGGACCGACCGGCTCCGGAACGGGATCGGCCCGCGGTGTGGTAGCCGGCCGTAGGCCGCCACGGGCGAGTTTGCTTACCGCCGCCCGAAGCGCGCCCTGGGCGGTTTCGGGGGCAGGGACAGCTAGAGGAGAGGGTGCCATGACACTGCTTCACCGATCGGCCGATCAGGCGCCGCGCCCGGCCCCGTGGTGGACGGCCGGCGGGGCTTGATCGATCAGGTCGGGATACGTCTCAGCATTTCGATGCCCACCTTGCCGGCCGCGATTTCTCGCAAGGCGGTGACCGTGGGCTTGTCCTTGCTCTCGAGCTTGGCGGCATGGCCCTGGGCCAGCATGCGCGCCCGATAGGTTGCGGCGAGCGTGAGCTGGAACCGGTTGGGGATCTGCTTCAGGCAATCTTCAACTGTGATGCGTGCCATGTTGTCGGTCTACCGGTGAGAGGGTGGAGAAGGGGGCGCGACGTGAGCCGGAATGCCGAGCGCCTCGAAAACGCCCGGAAAACGAGCCTGCTGCCTACCGAAGCGTAAGCGCGATGCACGAACGATCGCATTCAGTTGCTCGACAGCCGTCGCAAAGTCTTGATTGATAATAACATATTCGAATTTAGCCGCCTCGGCGAGCTCGGCCCGCGCGGCAGTCATTCTCCCGGCAATCACCGAGTCTGAGTCCTGGGCGCGTGCGCGCAGGCGGCGCTCGAGTTCGGCGAGCGAGGGCGGTGCGATGAAGACGCCGACGGCCTCGCGAAACAGTCGCCGCACCTGCACGGCGCCCTGGCAGTCGATCTCCAGGATCAGATCGCGCCCACCCCGGATGGTGTCCTCGATCCAGGGACGCGAAGTGGCGTAGTAGTTGCCGTGGACCCGGGCCCATTCAAGAAAGTCCCCGGCCTCGCGACGCTGCTCGAACTCGGTCTCGCCGATGAAGTGATAGTGGACCCCGTCGATCTCGCCATGACGGGGGGCCCGCGTGGTGTAGGAGACCGACAGCCCGATGCTGGGATCGCGCTCGAGAAGCGCGCGCACCAGCGAGGTCTTGCCCGCGCCGGAGGGCGCGACGATCACGAAAAGGCTGCCGGGTGGGGGGGTCATTCCAGATTCTGCACCTGCTCCCGAATCTGTTCGATCAGGAGTTTGAGTTCGACGGCGACCTTGCCCACCTCGGGCATGGCGCCTTTGGACGCGAGCGTGTTGGCTTCGCGGTTGAATTCCTGCAACAGAAAATCGAGTTTCTTGCCGACCGGCCCAGGTCCGGCGCAGATGTCGGCCAGGGCCTTGAGGTGGCTGCGCAGGCGATCGATTTCCTCGGCAATGTCAATCCGCATGCCGTGGAGCGCCACCTCCTGGCGGATCCGCGCCATCGTTTCCTCGAGCGGAATCGGCGCGTCCAGCGCGGTGATGGCCGACCTCAGCCTTTCAACCAGCCGTGCTTCCTGCGCGGCGAGCAATTGGGGGGCTTGATTGGCCAGCCCGTCAACGATCTCTCCGATCCGTCGCGCGCGGTCACGGATCACCTCGATCAGGCGCTGGCCCTCGCGCACCCGGTTGTCGACAAATGAATCGAGGGCGGCGCGTGCGCAGGCGAGTGTCTCGGCGACGAGATCGGTATCCGGGTCGGCATTGCCGAGTAGCCCGGGGAAGCGGAGCAGCTCGCCCAACGTCGGCTCGGCGGCCTGGGGGAAGCGCACCCGCAATTGTTCGGCCAGCGCCGCGATCCGCGCCAGAGCCTGCTCATCGATTCGCGCCTCCGCGGTAGTCGCCGAGCGCAGTCCCACCCTGCAATCGACCTTGCCGCGCAGCACCCGGGCCGTGATCAATTCACGCAACGGCCATTCGGCGCCGCGCACCTCGTCCGGCATCCTGAAGGACAGGTCGAGAAAGCGGGAGTTGACGCTACGCACTTCGACGCTCAACTGGCCGGCCGCGCTGTCACGAACGGCTGATGCAAAGCCGGTCATGCTTTGAACGAGGCTGCGTGAGGGGGGCAAGGCTTCTTTCAAGAGCGCTCTTCGCTTCTGCTAATCTGCTCTGGGCAGCACGGCCTGCCATTCTATTGAATATTTGCGCGGGCGAGGGCGCGAACGGGCGGGACGCGAGGCGAATCGGAAACCAGGGGATTGAAGGCATGGCAGAGCGGGTAGAGGGACGGGGCGTCGAGGCGCTCCGCGAGGTCAGCGTCGAGCGTGGCTACACGCGGCATGCGGAAGGGGCCGTGCTGATCGCCATGGGGCAGACGCGGGTGCTCTGCACCGCAAGCGTCGAGGAAAAAGTGCCGCCTTTTCTGAAGGGGGCGGGCCAGGGCTGGGTCACGGCGGAATACGGCATGCTGCCGCGTGCCACGCATACCCGAGGCGACCGCGAGGCGGCCCGCGGCAAGCAGTCTGGCCGAACGCAGGAAATCCAGCGGTTGATTGGCCGGAGCCTGCGTGCGGTCTTCGACTTGAAGGCCCTGGGCGAGCGCACGATCACGCTGGATTGCGATGTGCTGCAGGCTGACGGCGGCACGCGTTGCGCCTCGATCACGGGAGCGTTTGTTGCGGCCTGCGACGCGGTGGCGTGGCTGATGCAGTCTGGTCGGCTGGCCCGCTCGCCGATCGCCGACCACGTCGCAGCGGTTTCGGTTGGCGTGGTGCAGGGTGCGCCGCTCCTCGATCTCGATTACCGCGAGGACTCCGGATGCGATGCCGACCTCAATGTCGTGATGACCGGGCAGGGCGGTTTTGTCGAGGTGCAGGGAACGGCCGAGGGCGCCCCGTTTTCACGGGTTGAGCTCGACAGACTGCTTGCGCTGGCCGATGGGGGAATTCGTGAGTTGATTGCTCGGCAGCGGCAGGCTCTGGGCGCCGCGCATCCGGCGCTGCCCGGCCCCACCGCATGATGGGGGCTTGCGCATGAGCGTCGATTCAGGCCCTCACCCGGTTCGTCCTCTGTCCCGGGTCGTGATGGCCTCGGGCAATCCAGGAAAATTGCGCGAATTTGCTGCGCTCTTCGCGCCCATGCGGATCGATCTGATCCCGCAGGCGAGCCTCGCGATCGGCGAGGCCGAGGAGCCCCATTGCACCTTCGTTGAGAACGCATTGGCCAAGGCCCGTCATGCCAGCCGCTTGAGCGGTCTGCCCGCGCTGGCTGACGATTCGGGGATCTGCGTCGATGCCCTGTCGGGCCAGCCGGGCGTGCGCTCGGCGCGCTATGCCCCGCCTGAGCCCGGTCGCCCTCAGGATGAAGTGAACAACGCCCGCTTGCTCGCCGAACTGCGGGGCG
>JBIKTA010000208.1:0-5249 GCA_044348315.1 Burkholderiaceae bacterium
GTTCTTGAAGAAGACGACTTTCGTGCCGATGCGCTCATCCATGCGGCTGGACTGATGCACGCGGCTCCCTTGGGGGAACTGCATCCGGATGTCGGCGACCGTCTGTGGCGCGTGCATGTGCGAGCCGTGGAGCGCCTGGCCAATCGCCTCCTGCCCGCCATGGCGCAGCGGCGCTCAGGGCGACTCATCGTGATCGGCAGTCGGGTCTCGAGCGGGCTCCCAGGCCGCAGCCAGTATGCGGCGAGCAAGTCGGCGCTGATCGGCATGGTGCGCAGTTGGGCGAGCGAGCTTGCGCCCGCCGGCGTCACCGCCAACATCGTCTCGCCTGCTGCCACGCGCACCGCCATGCTCGACGACCCCAGGCGCGCGAGCAGCGCGCCGAGGATGCCACCGATCGGGCGTCTGATCGAAGCCGATGAAATCGCCGCGCTGGTCAGGTTCCTGCTGTCAATTGAAGCGGCCGCGATCACCGGGCAGGATATTGCAGTCTGCGGCGGGGCTTCGCTCCCCGTCTGAAAGGCGGCATGGCCTGCGGCGGGTCATCCTTGCACTCACGAACACTTCCGTACTGTCATGAAAATCACCCACATCCTTGAATCCACCCGCCCGATCCGCTCCCCGATCCGCAACGCCTACATCGATTTTTCGAAGATGACCCTCAGCCTGGTCGCGGTCGTCACCGACGTGATGCGCGACGGGCAACGCGTCGTGGGGTTTGGTTTCAATTCCAACGGTCGTTACGGACAGGGTGGCCTGATCCGTGAACGCTTTGCCCCGCGTATCCTCGAAGCCGATCCCCAGGCGCTCTTGGCCGCGGACGGTAGCAACCTGGATCCTCACGCGGTCTGGGCAGCCATGATGTCCAACGAAAAGCCTGGCGGTCATGGTGAGCGTTCCGTCGCAGTCGGGACGATCGACATGGCGGTTTGGGACGCGGCCGCCAAGATTGCTGAACAGCCACTGCATCACTGGCTCGCCCAGCGGTATGGCAAGGGCAGGGCCGATCCCAGGGTGTTTGTCTATGCCGCCGGGGGCTACTACTATCCAGGCAAGGGGATCGATGGATTGCGCGCCGAGATGGCGAGCTATCTGGAGCGAGGGTATACCGTTGTGAAGATGAAGATCGGCGGGGCGAGTCTCGTCGAGGACTGCGAACGGATCGAGTCGGTGCTTCAGATGCTGGGCCCGGGGCAGAGCCTCGCGGTGGATGCCAATGGGCGGTTCGATCTCAAGCGCGCGATCGACTATGGTCGAGCCCTCGCGCAGTATCCCTTGTTCTGGTACGAGGAGGCGGGCGATCCGCTCGACTATGAACTGCAGGCGCGCCTGGGCGAGGTCTATCAGGGCTCGATGGCCACGGGAGAGAATCTTTTTTCGATGCAGGACGCGAGAAATCTGATCCGCTATGGCGGCATGCGTGCCGATCGTGACTGGTTGCAATTTGACTGCGCGCTGAGTTACGGGCTGGTCGAGTATTTGCGAACCCTCGACATGCTCGGCGAGCACGGCTGGTCGGCGCGCCGCTGTATTCCGCATGGCGGGCACCAGATGTCGCTGGCCATCGCGGCAGGTCTCGGCCTGGGTGGAAACGAGAGCTATCCCGATCTGTTTCAGCCCTATGGGGGCTTTCCTGACGGCGTGCTCGTTCGCGACGGATTCGTTGACCTGCCCGATCTCCCGGGCATTGGCTTCGAGGGCAAGGCCGAGCTGATCGCCGAGATGCGCGCGTTGGTGAAGACCATCGAATGACCGATTCCCCCCTTCATGCGCTGACGCTTGCCGAGGCGGCTGCCGGTCTGCGCAGGGGTCGCTTTACTGCGCTCGATCTCACGAGAAGTTGCCTCGATCGAATCGCTGCGATCGACGACCGTGTTCACGCTTTTGCCACGGCCTGTCCGGGTCGTGCCCTCGCCGAGGCCGAGCAGGTCACCCGCGCTCAGCGGGCAGGCGAGTGCTTGGGTCCGCTTCACGGCATCCCGATCGCGCACAAGGATGTTTTCCTGACACGCGGGCTGCGCACCACCGCCAATTCCCACGTCTTTGCAAACTGGGTGCCCGGGATCGATGCGGTGACCGTCGAATGCTTTCAGCGGCAGGGGGCCATCACACTGGGCAAGACGGTCTGTCACGAGTTCGCCTTTGGCGCACCAGCGGCCGGTGATCTGTTCGTGCCGGCCCGCAATCCGTGGAACCTTGATCTCATGCCGGGGAGTTCAAGCAGCGGGGCGGGCGCGGCGGTTGCTGCCGGTTTGTGTCCGATCGCGACCGGGACCGACACCGGCGGTTCAGTTCGTCATCCGGCGGCCGCCTGCGGCATCGTCGGCTTGAAGCCGACCCGGGGGCGTTTTTCCACGGCGGGGGTGATTGCGCTGGCGCCTTCTCTCGATACCGTTGGCTGGCTCACACGGGACGTGGCCGATCAGGCGCTGATCTGGCCTCTACTGGCAGCAGCGGCGAACCCAGCCAGCCGGGCGGGCACGGGCTCGACCGATATTGACGGAGTGCGCCTGGAGGGGTTGCGTCTGGGGCTGTCTCGGGACTGGCTCGATCGGGATTCGGAGCTCGCGCACATGCATGATCCCGAGATTCGCAGTGCGTTTGACGAGGTGCGCGCGCGCCTGGCGTCCTGGGGCGTCGAGTGGGTGCCAGTGGATCTTCCTCCGATTGCCGACATCATCGCTGGGGCCAATCAGATCATCTGTACCGAGGCGGCCCAGCAGGTCGGTCGCTGGCTGCACACCGGCGGCCCGCTGGGAGCAGGCTTGCAGGCGCGGCTCAGGCAGTCGAGCGCAGGGGACCTCGAAGCCTATCACCGGGCATTGCGGGTCGCGCAAGGGTGGCGATCCGAATTGGATCGAATGTTTCGCGAGGCGGGTGTGGCGCTCCTCGCCGCGCCGGGCCGCGAGCAGTTTCCGGAGACCCTGGCGAGCCTCATGCAAAGCGGCAGTGGTCCCCGCACCGCCTGCAACCGACTCTACAGCCTGACCGGGCACCCGGCCTTGACCATACCGATGGGTCTTTCGGCCAGGGGTATGCCAATGGCGATCCAGTTTGCCGCGCCGGCCTGGGAGGAGGCAAGGCTGCTTTCCATCGCAGGTCGCCTCGAGCGCGAGGGCCTGAGACTCCCCCAGGATGCCCCGCTGCCCTGGCTTTGAATCAGGATCCGAATCCGCCGCCCCCGGGCGTTGCGATTTCGAAGACATCGCCGGCCTGCATCTGTACCTCGCCAATGTGCGTGAGCTTCTCGACGCTCCCGTCGGAACGGATCACGCGATTGATACCCGGCGCTCCGGGCTGGCCGCCCGCCATGCCGAATGCGGGGTAAATCCGACCATTGCTGAGAATGCCCGCCGTCATCGGCTCCAGAAAACGGATCCGTCTGAGGCCACCGTCGCCGCCTCTCCAGCGTCCCGCCCCGCCCGAGCCCGAGCGGATCGAGTAGCTTTCCAGGTGAACCGGAAAACGGAATTCGAGCACTTCGGGGTCGGTGAGCCTCGAGTTGGTCATGTGGGTCTGAACGACGCTCGCGCCATCGAACCCACCTTTGAGCTGACCCTGGTCGTCAAATTCCCCGCCTGCGCCGCTCCCGCCCGATACCGTCTCGTAGTACTGGTAGCGATCGTTTCCAAAGGTGAAATTGTTCATCGTCGGCTGAGCGCCCGCCATGACGCCGAGCGCGCCGAAGATCGCATTGGTGATGCAACTCGAGGTCTCGACATTGCCCGCCACGACTGCTGCCGGCGGGCTCGGGTTGAGCATGCAGCCCTCCGGAATGATGATCTCGAGAGGCTTGAGGCAACCAGCATTCAGGGGAATGTCATCATCGACCAGAGCGCGAAACACATAGAGCACCGCCGCCATGCATACGGCCCGCGGCGCGTTGAAATTGTTGGTCTGCTGCGCGCTGGTCCCGGTGAAATCGATCACCGCGCTGCGTCGCGGGGCGTCGATCCGGACCGCGACGCTGATCGCCGAGCCGTTGTCGAGCTCGACCCGGAATCGACCGTCCTCGAGCCGGTGCGCGAGTTGGGTGATCGCCCGCCGCACCGCCTCTTCGGCATTGTCCTGAACATGTCGCATGTAGGCGATGACGACTTCGAGGCCGAACTGGTCGACCATGCGCCGCAGTTCCTGAACGCCTTTTTCATTGGCAGCGATCTGTGCCTTGAGGTCGGCGAGATTTTGATGAGGGTTGCGCGCAGGGTAGGGGCCCGAGCCGAGCAGTTCGAGGATCTCGAGCTCACGCAGTCGGCCGCCCCCCTGGCCATCGCCCTCGACGAGCAGCACGTTGTCGATCCGGACGCCTTCTTCCTCGATTCGGGTCGAAAAAGGCGGGACCGAGCCCGGCGTGATGCCACCGATATCGGCGTGGTGGCCGCGTGATCCGACGAAAAAGGAGGGGCTCACCTGCTCGCCGATGTAGACCGGGGTGATCACCGTGACATCGGGCAGGTGCGTGCCGCCATGGTAGGGGTCGTTCAGCACGAAAACGTCACCCCGCTTCATTTTCAGCGCGTTTTCGCGGATCACGGTCTGGATGCTCTCGCTCATGCTTCCGAGATGCACGGGCATGTGCGGCGCATTGGCGATCAGCTGCCCCTCGGCATTGAAGATCGCACACGAGAAATCCAGGCGCTCCTTGATGTTGACCGAGTAGGCGGTGTTCTGGAGCTGTAGCCCCATCTGCTCGGCGATGTTCATGAAGAGGTTGTTGAAGACCTCCAGCAGGATCGGGTCGACCGTTGTACCTGCCGCTCGGCGCTGCACCCGCGGGACGATCCGTACCAGTTCGAGGTGGTTCAAGGCGGTGACCGCGGCCTGCCAGCCCGGCTCGACCACCGTGGTGGCATTGCGCTCGGCAATGATGGCAGGGCCAGTGATACGCTCCCCCGGCCTCAGGTTCTCGCGCTGGAAAAGCCCGGCCAATTGCCAGCGATCGACGCCTTGTTCGTCCTCGGTGTAGACGGAAATCTGCGTGGCAGGCGTGGGTTCGGACGAATCGACCAGCGGATGCGTCCGCTCGGCTGGTGCATCCCCAGCGATGATCACCTCCACCGACACAGCCTCCACGATCAGCGCCTTACCCGGCATCAGAAAGGCAAAACGCTGCCGGTAGGCGGACTCAAAGCCCGCTGTCAGCGCCTCGATCGAACCGGCCCGGGTCATCAGTGCAGTGTCGGTTCCGGCGTAGCGGATGTGCACGCGTCGCTCGACCCGCATCTCTCCCTGACCCGCGTATTGGTCTGCGA
>JBIKTA010000209.1:0-5242 GCA_044348315.1 Burkholderiaceae bacterium
CGAGGATTCGGTGCAGTTGGAGATCAAGTCGCCGCCGCGCAAGACCTGGACCTCCGAGGTGATCAATGGCGCTCGCTGAGCGGGTCGAAGCATTCGTCCGGCTGGTTTCCCGGGCGCTCGCCTGGGCGTCCGGCGCGATCGTGGTGCTCTGTGCGCTGCTCGTTGTTCTTGACATCGTTTCGCGGGCGCTCACCGGCTGGATCATTTTCGAGAGTTTTGAGCTTTCCTGCTATGGCTTTGCCGCAGCCTTTGGTCTCGGTCTCGCTCATACGGCGATCGAACGGGCCAACGTAAGGGTCGATATCGTCAACATGGCGCTCCCCCAGCGCATCCGGTGCGCGCTCGATGTCCTGGCGGCGCTTGCGCTCGCGCTGACGGCCGTGATGTTTGCCTGGCACGCCAGCGGGACGCTGATGACCTCGTATTCGATGGGTGCCCGCTCCAACTCGTCGCTGTCGGTTCTGCTGCACTACCCGCAGAGCATCTGGGCGGTTGGTATCGTCTGGTTCGCGGTGGTGTCGGTGCTGATTGCCCTTCGGGTCACCGCGGCCATGCTGCTCGGAGATGGCTCGACGGTTGCGCGTCTCGCCGGTCTGCGTTCGACCGCGGCGGCCGACGCGAGTCGGGAAGCCGTCTAGGAGCGACGACATGCTGCTGTTCTCATTCCTGCTGCTGTGCGCCCTGGTGCTGCTGTCCTTGCCGGTGGCCTCTGCCCTGGGCATCCTGGCATTTTCGCTCTCCGAGTTTTTCGCTTTTTTCCCGCTTGACAAGGCGATCGGCGAGGTGAGTTGGACGGCGAGCACCGAGTTCGTCCTGGTGGCCGTGCCCATGTTCATCCTCATGGGGGAATTGCTGCTGCGCAGCGGCATGGCCGAGGACATGTATCGTGCGCTCGACACCTGGGTCGGTGGCGTACCTGGCGGGTTGATGCACACGAATATCGCTGCCTGTGCCTTTTTCGCCGCAACCTCGGGTTCGAGTGTCGCAACGGCGGCGACCGTGGGTACGGTGTCGCTGCCGAACCTCAAGCGTTATCGCTACAACGAGCCGCTGTTTCTCGGCACGATTGCAGCAGGCGGGACGCTGGGTATCCTGATTCCACCCTCGATCAACATGATTCTCTATGCCGTGCTGGCCGAGGAGTCGGTGAGCGAGCTCTACCTGGCGGCTTTCATTCCGGGGATTGTGCTTGCCCTGCTCTTTTCTATGCTGGTACTGGTTGCGTGCCTGATGCGTCCGCATTGGGGCGGCGAGCGACGGCGTAGCAGCTGGGGTGACCGTCTGGGGACGCTGCCTGCGCTCGTTCCGCCCTTTGTCCTTTTTCTGCTGGTGGTGGGATCGATCTACGCCGGGGTCGCCACGCCCACCGAGGCCTCGGCATTGGGGGTCGTGGGCGCCCTGTTGTTTGCGCTCTCTCGGGGCGCGTTGCGCTGGGGCGTCTTGCGTGATTGTTTCGAGGGGACGGCGCGGACCACCTGCATGGTGATGCTTATCGTGATCGCTGCGTTCTTTCTCAACTTTGTGATGTCGAGCATCGGCCTGATCAACGCAGTCACCGAACTCGTGACGGGGCTCAATTGGTCGCCGATCGGGGTGATGCTTGCGATCATCGGTTTCTATCTCGTTTTAGGCTGCTTCATGGAGACGCTGTCGCTGATGATCGCGACCACGCCCATCGTTGTCCCCATTATCAAGGCGATCGGATTCGACCCGATCTGGTTCGGGGTCGTCTACATGATTTTGCTCGAGGTGGCACTTATCACGCCGCCGGTCGGGGTCAATCTTTTCGTCGTCCAGTCAGTGCGTGGCGGGGGATCGCTGCGTGATGTCATCGTCGGTGCAACGCCCTTTGTATTTGTCATGATCGGCATGATCGGACTGCTGCTTGCCTTCCCCCAAATCGCCACCTATCTCCCGTCGCTCCTCTCCAATAAGTCCTGATCTTGTTCAACCCACGGAGGAATCGTCATGATTCGTATCGCCCCTGTACTAGCATTGACCAGCGTCCTGCTTGCTGGGCCCTTGTCTGCACAGCAGTTGCCCGCCACAAAGCTCAACGTGGTCGGCAATCTCGGCATCACCACCATGTATAAGGATCGCGAACTGCCCTTTTGGACCAATTCCATTCCAGAGCGATCCGGTGGCCAGGTCACCGCCCAGATCAAGTCCTGGAGCGAGATGGGCATGAAGGGGCCCGAGGTGTTCAGGCTGCTGCAGCAGGGCATGTACAACATCGCGACCGCCCAGATGGGACATATGGCTGGCGATGCCGCGATCAACGATGCGACCGACATCGCCGGGCTGTCGCCGACCATGGAGACCTTCAAGCAGGTAACCGAGGCTTTCCGACCGGCGCTCACCAAGTACTACGCCGAGCGCATGCAGATCCGCCTGCTGGGCCTTTGGTCCTTCCAGGCGCAGATCTTGTACTGCCGCGATCCGATCAAGAGCCTCAGCGACCTGAAGGGGCGTAAGGTTCGAACCTCGGGCGCGTCGCAGTCCGATTTCATTGCCCACTTCGGCGGGTCCGGCGTGCCCGTCGCCTTTGGCGAAGTGCAGCAGGCGCTGGTCAAGGGTGTGATCGACTGCGCGATCACGGGTACGGTAGGCGGCTACTCGGCAAAATGGTTTGAGGGCGCGAAGTATCTCTATCCCCTGCCGATCAACTGGGGGAGTTCGGCCCACGCCGCCAATGCCAAGAGCTGGGATGCTTTGCCTCAGTCGGTGCGTGACTTCCTGATGACCAACATCAAGGAACTCGAGGCCTCGATCTGGGAGCAGAACCGCGTTGAGAACGACATCGGTCTCGCCTGCAACACGGGCGGTACCTGCCCGCTGGGCAAACCCGCGAGCATGACGCTGGTCAAGATCTCGCCCGAGGATGAGAAGTTGCGTCGCGAGGCGCTGGTTCAGACCGTGCTGCCGCGTTGGGCCAAGCGCTGTGGTGCCGATTGCGTCACACAGTGGAACGGTTCGGTCGGCAAGCTGGTCGGCCTGCAGGCGCCGCTTCAGTGAGCACTGCCGCCGGAACCCGCCCGGTCTCAGACCGGGCACCGGCGGCTGATGTCGCGTCCGGCTTCTGGTCGGGTGCGCCCTCGGCCTTACTCGACCAGGCAAGTCTCGATGCGCTGCTTGACAACCGCATTCCGGCGATTCATCTGCCGGGATTCGTTACGCCTGAGGCCTGCGAGGCCTTTTGCCGGGCGGTGCGTGCGGCGCCGCTCCGGCATTACAGCGTTCAGCCGCCGGTCGCCTATGTCGGCATGGCGCAGTATGAGTATCGCTGGAATCGACCGAAGGCCGATTATTTCTCGGATGTTGCGTCGGCCGAGCGCGTTTGTTCCGACATTTTTTCGGCGAGTTTCGATCCGGTCGCGCGTGTGACCGAGGCGCTCGCGCTTGCATGGCCAGGCCCTGTCGCGCGGGCCCATGAGCCTAGGCTCGGCGACTACTTTGCCGGCATCATCCGGGTGGCTGACGGTGGTATCAAGCTCCACGCGGATTTCGCCCCGATCAATGCGCCGGGGTGGGCGGTGTGCGGGATTGACGCGCAGATCGGCTGGAACATCTACTTCGAAGTTCCCGAGATCGGAGGCGATACCGTCGTGTACGGCCAGCCCTGGGAGGCTGAACTGGTCGGTGGTCAGGCGCCCCCGAGCTACGGTCTCGACCGGGCAGCTCTGGCGGGCGTGTCGCGCTATCGCTTCCACCCTCGTCAGGGTGAACTCGTCCTCTTCAATGTCCGCAACCCGCACGAAGTGCTTGCGGGTGAGACGCGGGGGGCCTCCAGGGTTTCGATCGGTGCTTTCACTGGGCGGATGCCGGATGGCTCGCTGGTGCTCTGGAGCTGAGATTGAACCCTTGTTCAGTCGAGGGTCCGGGCCACGAAATCGTCGAACAGGCGGGCAAGGTCCTTCGGGTTGTCTTGGCAGAGACGATGGTCGGATCGCGGCAGCCAGGTCAGTTCGGCCTGCGGCAGCCGTGCGGCGACCGCTTCGATCGATTCGCGGGGGAGCACGGTGGGTTCCGAGCCGCCGACGATCAGGGTGGGGCCCGCCCAAGCCAGTTCGTGATCGAGGGCTCGAAGCAACTGTGCCTCGGTTGCGCTCACGCCGCCGGGATGATATCGCCAGGTCCAGCCGCCGTCTGGCGTAGGCATCAGCATATGGTCAAGGTGATGCTCGATCACCGTCTCAGACCAGAAGCGGACAAACGGCAGGGCGGCACGCGCCGCATCGCGACTTTCGAGCCTTTGCTGGGCGACGACCTGGGTTTGGACCAGCGTGTTGACGGCATCCGGTATCGCGGCCGCGGGCTGCGCGGCGATCACACCTTTCACTTTCGACGAACCGTACCGAGCTGCCACCATCAGCGCCAGCGTGGCACCGGTCGCCTGGCCGCAGAGCAGCACGGGGCCGTCGCAGACGGCATCAATGAAGCCCATCAGGTCGTCGCGGTGCTCCTCGAGCGTATAGCCGTCGTCCGGCCAGTCGGTGCCGCCGTGGCCGCGAAGCGCAGGCGTGAGCATGCGTTCGCGCCTCGAGCTGGCCGCGATCAGATGATCCCAGACCCGAGGCGAGGTGCGATTGGGGTGGATGAACACCACGGTCGGCGCTCCGCCGGGAATCTCGCCCCAGGCGATGCTCAGCCGTTTGGTGTTCAGTCGGTGTTCGATCCGACCGACCAGGCGCCCGGCGCCTTGGGCGGGCGGCAAAATGTTTTCATTCATGTTCATAAGGCGGTTTTCGCCGCCTGAATGTTTGTCACAAATCCGGATTTCAACACATTCGGGAGGCCCATCCAATGTCTGCTGTTTCCAACCCCTCTGGCGACAACCCCGTCACCGCGCTTGCTGACCTCGTCGCCCAAACCCGTTTTGGGGATCTGTCCGGGGCCGCAGTTCGAGCGACTCGAACCTTTCTCCTCGACACCCTTGGCTGCGGCGTGGCCGGCAGCACCGCGCCCAAGGTCGATGCGGTCGTCAGCGCGGCTTCGAGTTGGGGAGAGGGTGGGCAGGCGACCGTATGGGGTGATCGCAGAAAGCTGCCCGCCTCGCAGGCCTGCATTGCCAACGGCTACAGGATCCACGCGCTGGAGTGGGACTGTGTGCATGAGCCCGCGGTGGTGCACCCCATGGCCACGCTGCTGCCGGCCCTGCTGGCACACGCCGAGCGTCGCTCGGCCGCCGGCCAGCCGGTTGACGGACGACAGTTGATCCTGTCCATGGCGCTCGGTGTCGAGG
>JBIKTA010000210.1:0-5238 GCA_044348315.1 Burkholderiaceae bacterium
CTGACGGGTCAAATCGAACATGACCCTCACGCACAGGCCGGCCTGCACGGTTCGAGCCCTGCCGTGCGATCGATGCCATCACCCGTCCCGCGCCCAGCCATTCCGGAATGGCTGTCGTCCCGTACGCCCGCGCCGGTCCGTCAAGCAGCCCCCGAAACCGCTCCACGGCATGAAGATGCAAGCGTCGACCTGGTCGACGAATCAATCCGTGCACGGGAGTTGGTCACCATGGTTCGGGATGAACTCGCATCGATGCGCCGCGAAATGAATCTTTCGCGTCAGCTAGTGCTCCAATCTTCGGGCCGTCGTCTTGCCCCTGACGTACAAGCGATTGCCGACGGCCTCGAGCAGTCCGGCGCCCCGGTCGCGCTGCGCAGTCTTTTGCTTGACCAGATCGCTGAATGCGCCGATGCGGCGCAGGCCACCGAGACGATCCGCAAAGCGCTGGTGGGGTCGATCAAGATCGCGTCAAGCCGTGGACGGTTTGAGGGGGTACATGTAATCGCAGGTCCATCAGGAAGCGGAAAAACGCAGATGGCCTTCCGTTTGGCCTCCAGACATGCAGCGGTCAGGGGGGCTTCATCGGTGGCGCTCATCAGCTTCGCGGATCAGCGGATTGGTGCATGGACCCAATTACAAATGCTTGCTGCTCGCCCCGGCATTGACTGTTACCGCGTGGCGGACAGCGCTCTTCTCGGGGCACTTCTTGGCGAACTCTCATCACGCGAGCTTATCTTGATCGACACCGCTGCAGATTCCTGCAAGAACGATCTGCCGGCGATTGCCGACTGCGCGCCAAGTGCGCGCTTCCATCTTGTCTTGCCAGCCGACGCCTCAATCTCCGCCATTCAGCGATTTAACTCTTCGCGTGTCTGCCGCTGGGATAGCCTGATGATCAGCAAACTCGATGAGTCGGCGCAACCCTGGCCGGTCATCCAGTCCCTTTGCAATCAGGAGTTTTCACTTTCACTGGGCAGCTACGATGCGGGGCCGGATTCCCCTCCGCGTGAGATTGATCCGGTTGAATTGGTCGATGGCGCGTTGACTTCGTGCCTGCAGGTCGGCGCGAGGCCAGTTCCCGAGCCGACAAGGGTGCGGCGATCAGCTGCCCGCAAAACATCTAAGGAACTCAAAAATGCTGCCTGACCGCCCTACCGAGGTAATTGGCATTGCCAGCGGCAAAGGCGGTGTCGGAAAAACAACTGTTTCGGCTAATCTCGCGGTGGCGCTGTCGCAACAGGGACATAAAGTCATGCTGTTCGATGCCGACCTTGGCTTAGCCAATGCGCAACTCGCGCTCGGATGCAGACCCACCCTGAACCTCAGCCATGTCATCGCGGGCACTCACAGCCTGAACGACGTGCTCGTCACAACGCCTCAAGGCATTTCTCTCGTGCCGGGCGCATCCGGTGTACAGCGCATGGCGTCACTCTCGCGAGCCGACATCGGGCACATCATCGGCATGTTCAGCGAACTCAAGCAAGATATCGATTACCTGATCGTCGATGTGGCAGCTGGCATTTCCGAATCGGTCATGCTCATGATGGCCGCCACCCAGCGACGGTTCATTGTGGTTCGGGATGAGCCGTCCTCGATCGCGGATGCCTATGGCGCGATCAAGGTACTCATCCGAGACCACGGGCTGGAAGAAATTTATCTCGTACCCAACGCGGTACCCAGCCAGAGGGCTGGTCGCCTGCTGCACCAGCGGTTGAACGAAGTGTGCGGCAAGTTTCTCGGCCGCTCGCTGCGCTATTTGCACTCGATCGAAGCGGATGAGCAGATCGGAAATGCCCATCGTCACCACCGCAGTGTCCTCGAACACGCGCCAGCAAGCCCTTCAGCCCGTGATTTCCGATTGCTTGCCGAAGCACTCAGGCAACAGGAGCCGCTGGATGGGCCTATCGGTACGCTGCAGTTCTTCATGGAGCGCCTGTGCGCGCCGCGGACCTGAGGAGCTGATGATGCAACCGGTGCGAATGTACGAGCAGGTTCGGCAAGAGGGCAACGACGCCATCCTTCAACACGTGGGTCTGGTCAAGCGGGTCGCCCTGCACCTGAAAGTCCGGCTACCACCGATGATGGAACTTGCCGAGTTGATCCAAATCGGGATGATCGGACTGCTCGAAGCATCGCGAACTTTTGACCCGGGCAAGGGCGTGGATTTCGAAGACTTCGCCTACAACCGGATCAGGGGAGCCATCATCGACGAAGTTCGGCGCATGTCGACAATGCCGCGCTCAGCCATCGCCAATCTCAAGCACCACAGCGAAGCTTCACAGGCACTCGCCAACCAGCTTGGACGCGCACCCCGTGAGTCGGAAATTGCGGCCTACACCGGCAAAGACCTGAAGGAGTATCAGCGCGAGGGCAGCCATGCTCAATGGTTCGAGACAGTGTCGATGGAGACCGTTCCGGATGAGGCATTGAACGTTGCAGCGGGTGCAAACTGGGAGCCCGAGGCGAGAGTCGCCGAGGCACAATTGATGGCCGCGCTTCAATCATCCATCGCCGCCCTACCTGAACGCGACAGACTTGTACTGTCACTATATTATTCCGAGGGGATGAACCTGAAGGAGATCGGTGCGACGATCGGAGTCAGCGAGTCTCGGGTAAGCCAGATCCTTTCGGGCAATGTCAAGAAATTGCGCGCCATGATGGACCTTGAATGAGAACCCGATACGGTATGTGGCTCTTACGGCCGCCCCAACTTTTTTCGGTGGACAGCTGTGATTTCATTTTTTGGCAAAAAGACATCAAAGCGCGATGAGGCCCGGGCTGCCGCCAAGGCCGAATATGAAGAAGCTCTGAACGCGGATGTAGCCTCCCGTGTGGGACGAGCGCTCGCCGTTCGTGCTGGCGCGCGCGCCAAGGCACACCTTGACAAGTCGTTCATTAGCGGCGCGGATAAAGCGGTTGCCTATGACACCGCTCGAGCGCTCGCGCTGGCACAGGGAGAAGATCGTCCGGAACCCCCCAGGGCGGACACCTATCAGACGATCAAGTCGGTCAAAGGCGACATCCTTGTTTTCATGCCGACCCATTTCGCTGAGAAGGTCTTTCGACTGGGCATGCAGTATCAACTGACCGAGATCTCAGCAGAAGAGGCGATTGCCGGGGCCCAAGAGGTCGCCGACATCTTGAGTCGCGAACTGCAGCTGGAGCAATCTTTTGTGGCCCTGGAGTTCCTCAGAGCCGAACTCGCTGAGGAGGAGGGTGAAGCATCAGCGACCGAGAACTCAGAGCCGCCCATTCCAAACACAGACGACACCTCGAATCCGTCTGGTCGGGACAAACCTCCTAGTGGTGGAAGGGAGCCATGACCACTTTTCTGCTGGTTGTCATACTAATCTCGATCGCCGCGGTGGCGATCCTGGTTGTATACCTGATCGACCGGGTAAACACGCTGCAACGGCTGACTCGCTTGATGCAGCCCGACCCAACCGGATCGGCGATGTCAGAACTCGACCAGAATGGTCCCTATGGCGACCTGTCGGGTCAACGACTATGGGATGCGCTGAGTGGTGTACCCACAGAGGGTTGGGATCCCACCGCGATCGAGCTTGTCCGGAACCGCTATGCGCTCGTTCTTCGTAAACATGTCGAGGATTTATTCCACGAGGGCCTGATCCACGGGCAGGCCAATATGCAGCAAATTCCCTCGCCGAGTCGATCGATCAAGACATTACGGGGAACAGTTGACTCATGGATCCCGGTCGAGTTGGCTATGACCCTGTACAAATGTGGTCTGGATCGCGCGAAGGCCACCCTGGAGACACTTCCTGGAATCAGGACCACACTCGACGCGGCGGTCCAAGGGCTTTTCGACACCGTCAAGATCAAGCTCCAGCGCCCGCTATCCGAGCACTTGGTACCCGCAGACCTCTCGGAAACAGCAACACTCACCCCCCCCCAGATCGAGCAAGCCGCGACACTGAGCCCGAGCGCCCCACCGCCGACCTCGGCTATCGGCGCCTCGAGTAGCTTGGGTTTACCGCAACCTATGCGAGACGCCAATCGCTCTTCAGATAAGCCGGAATCTCAGTCGGCAAAGCAGCTACCGGCACCGTCTAGTGCGGAACAGAGCCCGCCTTCGGCGATGTTCGACAGGCTGACATCAAAACAACAAGCTTCCAAAGATGTACCCGTCAAACAGGGCTCTTGATTGGGTTCTTCGACAGGGATCGAGATCGGGCGGCGCGAAATCAGGGGCGCTCAAGACAGCCCCAACGCGTTTTTCAACGACGCCACCCCTCAGGCCAGACTCGCTTCCTCGTCTTCGGCCAAGTCGCTGGAGGCCACGACCTCGCGCAGGCACTCGCGCATCAGCTTCTTCTCGTTGAAGCTGAGCGGCCGGACGAAGCGCTCGCGGCTCTGTAGCAGCAAGGCCCGATCGACCTCCTGGGGGATGCCTGGACTGAGCTGGAGCGCTGCGCGCAGATCCTCGCGTGCGTCTTCGTTCTGATCGGCCCACCAGGCCCGGACGACCTCCTCGATCAGCGCCTGCTCGGCCGAGAAATTGTCGGCGTCGCCATCGTCGGAGCCCGAACGCATACCGCCTCGCAAATCGATCAGGTCGGGTGACCGAACGACCACTCTGCGATCGGCCTGAGCGAGCAGCGCGGCCCACTCGGGCTCTTCAACGGCAAGCGACGCATAGTCACTCACTGAATCATCGGCCAGCATCGCTACCGATACGCCCCCGAGCTGCGCCTCGTTGATCGAGGCGACCAACCGCTCGTCATCGCTCCCAATAAGGATCATCTCGAAGGCCTGGGACCGCGCGAGTGCCTTGAGATCGGCGTCAATAGCCTGCCAGCTCCCGACCGCAAGCCCGTCGTCATCCGGGTCTGCCACCTCGCCCTCGCCGCCCGGCTGAACATCAATGCGCACGACACGAGTGATCTGATCGTCAATCAATTGGCCATCGGGCCGATCGGTGTACCAATAGACCCTCCGCACGCTCGCCTCCAGTCCCGAATCCGTAAGCAACCTCGACAACACCCGAATCAAATTGCGGCGTCCCAGCACAGGCTCGGCACCCTGCTCGCAATCACGCTGCGAGAGCCAGGCAACGAAGCGATCGTCGAGTAGCGCGACACAGTTGCTACTGCGTCCTAGCCGCGGTCGGCGAGGCCCGGACGAAGATCGAGGGTTCAGAGAAAAGGAATGCGGTCTTGAGTTCATGTCGTATTGTTTTGTTTTATCAGCGTTCGCGCAGGGCCTCAGACAGGGTCT